>NZ_DBGCJQ010000021.1:0-23231 GCF_048354975.1 Massilistercora timonensis
TTCCGCAGGATGGCGGCCACGATCACCCGGTCGGGAAGCTGCAGCTGGGAGATGGTGTGATTTACCCAGGAGTCATGGGGAGTCAGGTGGATCTTGATAAAATGAATGGCGGATTCCTGTCCGTACTCGCTCATCCGTTTGATGCGGGAGTACTGGTCGACGAATCCGGCGGAAATGATACCGGTGGGGATGGCCACGATGCCTACGCCCAGGAAGGCGATGAAGATGCCGAACAGTTTTCCCAGGATAGTAACCGGATAAATGTCCCCGTATCCCACGGTGAGCAGGGTGGAAGCGGCCCACCAGATGCCGGAGAAGGCGTTGGCGAACACTTCCGGCTGGGCTTCGTGTTCCAGGCTGTACATGCACAGGCTGGACCCCAGCATCAGCATAATGATGATGAAGACAGAAGAGAACAGTTGCTGTTTCTTGCTGACGATAACTTCCGTGATCACATTTAAGGCGTCGTAGTAGGCGTTGATGCGGAACAGGCGGAAGATCCGGATGATCCGGAACATCCGGAAGGCGATGGCGCCTGCCGGGAAGAAAAAGGGCAGGTAATGGGGCAGGAAGGACAGAAGGTCCACGATGCCGGTGAATGAAAATATATATTTCAGGATGGCTCTGGGCTGGCTTACGGAAGGATAGAGATATCTGGCGGTCCAGACTCTGAGGACATAGTCCACCAGGAAAAGAGCCACCGTCGTCTCCTCCAGGGTGATAAGCAGGGCGCCGTAGGCATTTCGCATGTTGTCAAAGGTGTACATGGTGCAGACACTGAGATTTAAGATGATGCAGAAAGCATTGAAAAAATCATAGATCCGGCTGGCATAGTCATATCTTGTGCCCACCTCGATGATCTCAAAGATCCGTTTCCTTCGTGTTTTCCATACTGGTTTCATAAGTGTGATCCCCCCGCCTGGATTAACTGTTTCTATTTTAATCCAAAAAGGCAGGGTTTTCAATTCGGAACTGGTGGAATTTGCAGAATTTGCGGGTCAGGTTGACAGTCTTTGGAAGGGAGGATAGAATGAGGAGCAGGAACCAGGGGAGGGAAGAAGTTTTGATCCGAGATATGAAGAGCGAAGAAATAAAAGAAGTGTCCCAGATCTGGCTTTCGGCCAATCTGGAGGCCCATGATTTTATCCCTGCTTCTTATTGGAAGGGGAATCTGGATCTTGTCCGGGAGGAACTTCCCCTGGCGAAGGTCCGGGTATATGAAGAAGAGGGGAAGATCCTGGGGTTCCTGGGAAGAAACGGGGAGGAGATCGAAGGGATCTTCGTCCGGAAGGAGTGCCGGAGCCGGGGGATCGGCAGGGCGCTTCTGGAGGATGCGAAGCAATCCCGGGAGAGGCTGCGCCTGCATGTCTACCAGAAGAACCGACGGGCTGGGGTGTTTTATCTCAGGGAAGGATTCCGGATTTGCTCAGAAGGAATTGATGAAGGAACTGGAGAAAAAGAATATTGCATGCTATATGAAAGACGGCAAGACTCTTTAGGAGGCATTTAAGATTATGGGAAAGAATCAGGAGAAAACCAATGTGATGCGGGTGCTGGAACAGAAGAAGATCCCCTATGAAAGCCACAACTATCTGGAGACCGGGGCAGTCAGCGGCCTGGACGTGGCCCGGGTTCTGGGAGAAGATCCCGACCGGGCGTTTAAGACGCTGGTGACAGTGGGGAAATCAAAGGAACACTATGTATTCGTGGTGCCGGTGAGCAAAGAGCTGAACCTGAAGAAGGCGGCCCAGAGCGTGGGGGAGAAGAGTATCGAGATGATCAAGTCCAAAGAACTTCTGCCGCTGACCGGATATGTCCACGGCGGGTGTTCGCCCATCGGGATGAAGAAACAGTTTGTCACCATCATCGATGAGAGCGCCGGGAAGTATGACCGGATCATGTTCAGCGCCGGGAAGATCGGGTATCAGGTAGAGGTAAGCCTTGCAGATCTGGGCAAAGTGATCCGGTTCCAGATGGCGGATATCGCGGAATAATTTCAAGTGGGGACGTGGTATTTTTAAAAATACCACGTCCCAGATTGAAAATACCCTGTCCCCAATTGACACTTTAGGGGGAACCAGCTAGAATATTACCATACCGGTTCTGCCGTGTGCAGATGAAAAGGGAACGCGGTGCGAGGCCGCGGCAGCTCACTCTACTGTATGGAAGGACGAACCCTGTGTACCACTGTCCTGCGGGGCGGGAAGGGCAGGTAGTAGGTTTGAGTTCCAAGCCAGGATACCTGCCGGTAGCTGGGGTATGATCTTACGGTGAGGGCAAGAGGATACATAAGGAGAGGACCGGGGGACTGGTCTGTCTTTGAGCTGTGTATTGGGAGAGATTGCCGCTGGCAGTCTCTTTTCTTTATTATATGGATGTTTGTGATTTTTGCAGGATTCTGTGATAGAAGAGCGGAAGGGATCCATGGAGCAGAGAAAGAAGGAGGAAGGATATGCCGGGAAAGGAACTGGCCAGGGGATATACTACCGGAACCTGCGCCCAGGCGGCGGCCAGGGCGGCGCTTAAGCTGCTGTTTGGGGGCAAAGGGGCGGAAGTTCCTGGGAATGTGACGGTGGAACTGCCCGGAGGCAGCCATCTTACGCTTCCTGTTGAAGATACAGATGTCCGGTGGCCGGAGGAAGGCGGAAGGCTTCCTCTTCAGGTCTCCTGTGCTGTCCGCAAGGACAGCGGGGACGACCCGGATGTGACCAACGGGATCCTTATCTATACAACGGTCAGGAGGACCGGGAACCCGGGAATAGTCCTGGAGGGAGGCGCAGGCGTCGGACGGGTGACCAGGCCGGGGCTGGAACAGCCGGTGGGAAGCCCAGCCATCAATCAGGTGCCCCGGCGGATGATCCTGGGGGAGGCGGAAGCCGCCTGTGAGGAAGCCGGATATGAGGGAGGACTTGTGATCTGTATCTCCATCCCGGAAGGGGAGCGGCTGGCAGAGAAAACCTTTAATCCCCGGCTTGGCATTGAGGGAGGGCTTTCCATTCTTGGCACTACCGGGATCGTGGAGCCTATGAGCCGGCAGGCGCTGATCGAGACCATCCGGCTTGACATCCGGGTAAAGCGGGCGGCGGGAGCGGCCTTCCTGATCCTTGCCCCCGGCAATTACGGGCTGGATTTCCTGGAAGAGAACTACGGCATACAGCCGTCTGAGGCAGTAAAATGCAGCAACTATATCGGTGAGGCTTTGGATATGGCCCGGGAAGAGGGCTGCAAAGGCCTGATCCTGGCAGGGCATATCGGGAAACTGATCAAGGTGGCGGGAGGGATCATGGACACCCATTCCCGGCAGGCGGACTGCCGGATGGAACTTCTGGCGGCGGCGGCGCTTCGTTGTCACCTTGGGGAGGAGAAAGCCCTGGCCATCCTTGACAGCGTGACCACGGAAGAGGCCCTTGGGAAATGCACTCCTAAGGAGCGGGAGCTTCTGGGCTGTGAGGCGGCGGCCCGGGCACAGGAACAGATCCGCCGCAGAGTGGGAGAAGAGATCCCGGCAGGTGTGATCCTTTTTTCCAGCCAGTATGGGATCCTGGGGCAGAGCAGCCAGGCAGAAATCCTTTTGGAACAGTATTTACAGGACAGGAAGAAAAGCGGGAGGAAGATATGAAGAAGAAAGGCGTACTCTATGGCGTGGGGGTAGGGCCGGGGGATCCGGAACTTCTCACTCTTAAGGCATACCGGACTTTGGAGCAGTGTCCGGTGATCGCGGCGCCGGGCCGGATCCCGGAGGAGACCGTGGCTTACCGGATCGCGGCTGCGGCCTGTCCTTCTCTTGAAGAGAAGGAGCGGGTAGGGATTGAGATGCCCATGACCAAAGACCGGGAGGTGTTGGAGCGAAGCCACCGGGAAGCGGAAGAGAGGCTTGCGGCGCTTCTTGAAGAGGGCAGGGACGTAGCATTTCTGACCCTGGGGGACCCTTGCGTTTACTCTACGTATTTCTATCTCCACAGGCGGCTTCAAAAGCGGGGCTATGAGGCCCGGATCATAAGCGGGATCCCGTCTTTTTGCGCGGCTGCGGCCCGGCTGGATCTGACCCTGGGGGAGAAGGCGGAGCAGATCCATGTGATCCCTGCTTCCTATCAGATCCGGGAAGCGATGAAACTGCCCGGGACCAAGATCCTGATGAAAGCAGGAAGGCAGGCGGCTGCGGTGCGGGAGATCCTGAAGGAAGAGGAGGCCCGGGGCGCCCGGATCATGGGGGTGGAAAACTGCGGCATGCCTGGGGAGCGTTTCTTCCGGGGAGCAGAAGAACTTCGGGAAGACGCAGGCTACTATACACTGATCTTTGTAAAAGAAGGAGAAAGACAATGATTCATTTTGTAGGGGCAGGACCGGGGGCGGAAGATCTGATCACGGTCCGGGGACAGCGGCTTTTAAGGCAGGCGGATGTGGTGATCTACGCAGGGTCTCTTGTAAATCCAGAACTTTTAAAAGAAACAAAAAAATGTTGTAAGATATATAATAGTGCACATATGACTCTGGAAGAGGTGCTGGAAGTGATGGAGGAAGCCCAGGAAAAAGGCCTGGATACAGTCCGGCTCCACACTGGAGATCCCAGTCTCTACGGCGCGGTGCGGGAGCAGATGGACCGGCTGGAGGAGCGGGGCATTCCCTATGAGTCCTGTCCGGGGGTCAGTTCCTTTGGCGCGGCAGCGGCTGCCCTGAACCTGGAGTACACCCTGCCCGGCCTGTCCCAGAGTGTGGTGATCACTCGTATGGAAGGAAGAACACCAGTCCCGGAGCGGGAACAGGTGGCGGCCTTCGCGGTTCATCAGGCCACCATGGTATTGTTCTTAAGCGCAGGACTTCTGCCGGAACTGACCCGGGAACTGCTGGCAGGAGGATATGAGCCGGATACCCCTGCGGCCATTGTTTACAAGGCAAGCTGGCCGGAGGAGGCCTGTTATCCCTGTACGGTGGGGACGCTGGCCCAGACCGGGGAGGCGCACGGGATCAGCAAAACCGCGCTGATCATCGTGGGAGAGGTGGTGGCTCACCAAAACTACCAGAGATCCAGGCTCTATGATCCGGAGTTTACCACCGGATACCGGAGGGGAAGAAATGATGAAGATCAGGATCATTAGTTTTACCAGCCGGGGGAAAGCGCTGGCCAGGCGCATTTCCTCTGTGCTTAAGGAAGAAGGGTTTGAGGCGGAGGCGGCAGTGAAAAACAGCCGCGATCCGGAGTCCCTTAAGGAATCCCTTTCTGCCTGGACCGAACGCCAGTTTAGCGAGGCTCAGGGGATCATCTTCGTGGGAGCAGCAGGGATTGCGGTGCGGGCTGTGGCTCCCTTTGTGAAGTCCAAGGCAGAAGATCCGGCGGTGCTGGCGGTGGACGAGGCGGGGCGTTACTGCATTCCCCTTCTGTCCGGCCATCTGGGAGGGGCCAATGCCCTGGCCTGCCTTCTGGGAAAACGGCTTGGAATGGAGCCGGTGCTGACCACAGCCACGGATATCAACGGGAAGTGGGCGGTGGATGTGTTCGCGGCGAAGAACGGGCTTTTCATCCAGGACCTGGAAGGGGCGAAAAAGATTTCTGCCCGGATCCTTGGGGAAGAGCCGGTGACTCTTAAGCTGCAGGAAGGAAACGGTCAGGTGGAAGGAGAACTGCCTCCGGAAGTTTCTCTTTTCCCAAGGGACGGAAAAGGAGCGGGGCCCCACATTTTCCTGGGAATTCGGAAACCGTCCGGGGAGGAGACGATTCTCTGTCTGATCCCCCGCCGGGTGATCCTGGGCATTGGCTGCCGGAAGGGCGTATCGGAAGAAGAGATCGCCCTGGCAGTGGAGACGGCCCTTGAAGAAGCCGGGATCTGGCCCCAGAGCGTGCGTGCGGCGGCCACCATCCGGCAGAAGGAAAAGGAGCCGGGACTTGTGGCGTACTGCAGGAGCCGGGGGATCTCCCTTCAGGCTTATGAGGGGGAAGAGCTAAAATCTTTGCAGGGAGCCTTCACCGCTTCCTCCTTCGTGGAGCAGGTGACAGGCGTGGATAATGTATGTGAGCGCAGCGCTCTTTTGTGCGCCGGGAAGGGCGGAAAGCTGATCCTGCCCAAACGGGCTTTGGGCCCGGTGACGGTGGCGGCTGCGGAGGAGAAATGGAGGGTGGACTTTGACTAAGATATGGGTGATCGGGATCGGTCCGGGAGGGCCGGAACAGATGACAGGGGAGGCCCGCCGCTGCCTGGAGGAGTGCCAGGTGATCGTGGGGTATACGGTATATCTGGATCTTCTGCGGGAATCCTTCCCGGAGAAAATCTATCTGTCTACGCCTATGCGGAAAGAAGAAGCCCGCTGCCGGATGGCCTTTGAAGAGGCGGAAAAAGGGAGAAAGACCGCCATGGTCTGCAGCGGCGACCCAGGGGTTTACGGGATGGCCGGGCTGATGTACGAGGTGGGCCGGGACTATCCCAGGGTGGAGATCCAGGTAATCCCGGGGGTGACGGCGGCCCTTGGGGGAAGCGCGCTTCTTGGCGCGCCTCTGGGCCATGATTTCTGTGTGATCAGCCTGAGCGACCTTCTGACGCCCTGGGAGATGATCGAGAAGCGGCTTGAAGCCGCGGCGGAGGCGGATTTTGTCCTCTGTCTCTACAATCCTGCCAGTCGGACGCGCAAAGACCATCTGGCCCGGGCCTGCCAGATCCTGTTGCGGTACCGGGCGCCGGAGACTCTCTGCGGCCTGGCCAGGAACATTGGGCGGGAAGGAGAGAAGATCCGGCTTCTCTCCCTGGAGGAACTTAAGAATACCCAGGCAGATATGTTTACCACGGTATTTGTGGGCAGCAGCCAGACCCGGAACATAGGAGGACGGATGGTGACTCCCAGAGGATACCGCACCGGGGAAGACCATAAGGGAGGAGCGTTATGAAGAAGCAGCAGGAAGCAGTGAAGATCCTGATCTTCGGCGGGACCACGGAAGGCCGCAGGGCCGCAGGGTATCTGGCGGCCGCCGGAGTCCGGGTGCACGTGTGCGTAGCTACCGGATACGGGGAAATGCTGCTGGAGAAGGACAAAAAAGAGCTGGAGGGAAAAGGGCTGACAGTCTCTGCCCGGCGGATGGAAGCAAGGGAGATGGCAGTCTGGATCCGGGAGTTCGTCCCCCGGTATGTGATCGACGCCACCCACCCCTACGCCCGGGAAGTGACGGAAAATATCCGGCAGGCCTGCGAGGCCTGTCAGGTCCCCTGTTTACGCCTCCTGCGGGAAACGGACGGAGACGGGAAGGAAAAAGGCGTGGCTTCTGTCCGGGAGGCGGCAGAGTTCTTAAGCCGGACAGAGGGGAAGATCCTGGTGACCACAGGAAGCAAGGATCTGGCGGAATACCAGAAGATCCCCGGGTATGAAGAGCGGGTGTATGTCCGGGTGCTGCCTGCCCCGGAGAGCCTGGAGGCTTGCCGGAGGGCAGGGATCGGGGGGGACCATATCCTGGCCATGCAGGGGCCTTTCTCTCAGGAACTGAATGTGGCGCTGCTGCGCCAGTATCACATCCAATGGATGGTGACCAAGGCTTCCGGGAGGACCGGGGGCTACCCGGAGAAGCAGGCGGCGGCCCTTGAGGCTGGGGCTGGCCTTGTAGTGATAGAAAAGCCGGAAGAAGAGACCGGATACTCCTGGGAAGAGATCTGCAGCCTTCTCACAGAAGAACTGGGCCTTGTGCCCCACTGGCAGGTGACGGTGGCAGGCATCGGTCCTGGCGGGGAGGAAGGATTTACCCGGGAGGCGTGGGAAGCCTGCAGGAGCGCGGGACTTCTCATCGGCGCAGAGCGGATGTTAAAGGCGGCGGCAGCTCTGGGACAGAAAACCTATGCAGCCTATGATCCCAGGGAGATCCTCTCCTGTATCCACGCCCATCCGGAGGAGGAGCAGGTGACGGTGGCCCTCTCCGGGGATATCGGTTTCTACAGCGGCGCCAGGAGGCTGGAGAAGGCGCTTGGGGAAGATCCAAGGATCCAGGTGCGGCTGGTGCCGGGAGTGGCAAGCGCCGTGGTGTTCGCCGCCCGGATGGGGATCCCCTGGGAGGATGTGGCCTTTGCCAGTATCCACGGGAGAAAGTGTTCTCCCATCTCCCTGATCCGGGAGAACCAGAAGACCATGATCCTGGCAGGAAGCAGGGAGGATGTAAAGGAGCTTGGAAGCCTTCTTGTGGAGTTTGGACTTGGGGGGATCCGGGCGGTAGTGGGAACCAGGCTTTCCTATCCGGAGGAGAAGATCCTCCGGGGAGACGGAAACATGTTAAGAGAATACGATGGAGACGGACTGGCTCTCATCTATCTTGAGAATCTCCAGGGGGGAAAGGAACCGGCAGTCCCGGGACGCCCGGACGGGACTTTCCTGCGGGGAGAAGTTCCCATGACCAAGGAGGAAGTGCGAAGCGTAAGCCTTGCCAAGCTGCGGCCCGGCAGGGACTGGGTGATCTATGACATCGGGGCAGGCACCGGGTCTGTGGCGGTGGAAGCGGCCCTTGCGGCCTGGCAGGGGCAGGTTTATGCCATCGAGCGAAAGAGGGAGGCCCTGGATCTGATCCGGGAGAATGCCCGCCGGTTTGGCACAGACAATGTGACGGTGGTGCCGGGGGAAGCGCCGGAGGCGCTTGACGGGCTTCCAGCTCCGGACGGGGTGTTCATCGGCGGGAGCGGGGGAAAGCTTCCGGAGATCCTGGAGGCTGTCTTTGCCAAAAATCCCAAGGCCAGGGTGGTGCTCAACGCCGTCACCCTGGAGACGGTGGCGGAGGCGGTAGCCTGCATGAAGAAATGGAACCTTCAGGAGGAAGAAGTGGTGCAGCTTAACGTGTCCAGGGCCAGAAGGGCGGGAGCTTACCACCTGATGGAGGGCCAGAACCCCATCTATATCATCAGTATGACAGGAGGAGGCGGAACATGGGAAGAATCCCAAGACTCCTGATCGGAGCGGCAAGAAGCGGGGCCGGGAAGACGCTGATCACCTGTGCTCTTCTAAAGGCCCTGCAGAAAAGAAAGAAACAGGCAGTCTCCTTCAAATGTGGTCCGGACTACATCGATCCTTTGTTCCACCGGGAGGCTCTTGGAATAGACAGCGACAACCTGGACAGTTTCTTTTGTACACCAGATCAGGTGCGCGCCCTTCTTAGGGAGCGGGCGGGAAACTGTGAGATCGCGGTGCTGGAAGGGGTCATGGGTTACTATGACGGCCTGGGAGGAATGAAAGAAGAAGCCAGTACTTATGACATCGCCCGGATCACCGGCACCCCGGCGGTGCTGGTGGTGGACGCCCGGGGGGCCAGCCTGTCGCTTTTGCCTCTGATCCGGGGATTCCGGGAGTTCCGGGAAGAAAGCCAGATCCGGGGGGTGATCTTCAACCGGATGAGCCCGGGCATGTATCCCCAGATGAAGAAGCTGGTGGAAGAGGAGATGGATCTTAGGGTGTTTGGCTATCTGCCGGTCCTTCCGGAAGGAATCCTGGAGAGCCGCCACCTGGGCCTGAAACTTCCCTGGGAGGCGCCGGGGTGGAAGGAACGTCTGGAAGCGCTGGGAGAGCGCCTGGAAGAGACGGTGGATGTGGAGGGGCTCCTGGAACTGGCAGAGACGGCGGAGGACCTGGGAGAATCTGCCACAGGCAGGGAAGAAGGAGCTCCGGTGCGGATCGCCGTGGCCCGGGATGAGGCGTTCTGCTTCTGCTACCGGGACAACCTGGATTTCCTGGAGAAAAGAGGCGGGGAGCTGGTGTTCTTCTCCCCTCTTCACGATGCCCATTTCCCGGAAGGGGTGAAGGGGCTGGGGCTCTATGGCGGCTATCCCGAGCTCTGGGGCAGTCAGCTGGAGGCAAATGAGACCCTTCGCCGGGAGCTTGGGGAAGCAGTCCGTGGCGGCCTTCCCTGTGTGGCGGAATGCGGCGGATTCCAGTATCTGCAGGAACGGCTGCGGACGGCAGAGGGAAGCTACGCCATGGCAGGGGTTCTGGAAGGGGAGAGTTTCCCTGCCGGTTCCCAGCGGTTCGGCTATGTGGAGCTGACAGGAGGCCGGTTGTTTGGGGAGCCCCTTACAGTCCCCCTCAGGGCTCACGAGTTCCACTACTACGATTCTTCCAGATGCGGGGAGGGATTCACCGCCCGAAAACCCGTGTCCGGGAGACAGTGGCCCTGTATGATCAGTGAGAAGACGCTGCTGGCAGGCTATCCTCATTTTCACTACCGGGGGAATCCCCAGATCGGGGAGGCATTCCTGGAGGCCTGCCGGAGATATGCAAAGGAGAAGGGATAGATGAAGGCGACAAGGCAGGAAGAAGAATTAGAGAGACTGTTGAAAATGATCCGGCCCGGGGACGGGGCGGCAAAAGAAGAGGCCTCCCGCCGCTGGGATTCCATCGCCAAGCCTCTCCACAGCCTGGGGAAACTGGAGCGGGACATCATCCGTATCGCCGGGATCCAGAGAACGGCGGCAGTGAGGCTGGAGAAGAAGGCCCTTCTGGTGCTGTGCGCCGACAACGGGGTGGTGGAAGAAGGGGTGACCCAGACCGGGCAGGAAGTGACTGCCATTGTGGCGGAGAATTTCCTTACCGGCAACACCAGCGCCGCCATCATGGCCAAAAAGGCGGGGGTGGACCTTTTCCCCATCGATATGGGCATGGCGGCGGATACCCAGGTGCCGGATTACAAGGTGGCTTACGGCACCCGGAATATGGCGAAGGAGCCGGCCATGACCCGGGAGCAGGCCCTTCAGGCGGTGCTCACCGGGATCCGGCTGGCGAAAGAGAAGAAAGAGGAAGGATATGACCTGCTGGAAGTGGGGGAGATGGGGATCGGCAACACCACCACTTCCAGCGCTGTATCCAGTCTGCTCCTTGGCCGGGAGATCCAGGAGATGACCGGGCGGGGCGCGGGGCTCACAAGTCAGGGGCTGGAGCGGAAGATCCAGGTGATCCGGGAGGCCATCCGCAGGAACCAGCCCGACCCTTCCGACAGCCTGGATGTGCTGGCCAAAGTGGGAGGGTTCGACCTGGCAGGGATTGCGGGAGTCTGCCTGGGGGGAGCAGTCTATGGGATCCCTGTGGTGCTGGACGGGTTTATCTCCGGGGCGGCGGCCCTGGCGGCGGTACGACTGTGTCCCACCGTCCGGGAGTACCTGATCGCCTCCCACGTGTCGAAGGAGCCTGGGATGAGAGCCATCCTTGCGGAACTTGAACTGGAGGCGGCCCTGGACTGCGGGCTCTGTCTGGGGGAGGGGACCGGAGCCCTTCTCTATCTTCCCGCTCTTTTGATGGCAGAGGAAGTGTACCGGAGTATGAGTACCTTTTCTGAAAATCAGATTGAAGAATATCAGGAGCTTACATAAATGAAGATACATTTGATCACAGGGGGCAGCGGAAGCGGCAAATCCGCCTGGGGGGAATCCTGGATCGCCGGGGAAGCGAAGGGGAGGCCGCTTATTTATATCGCAACCATGCGGCCCGGAGGGGAGGAGGCCAAAAGGCGGATCCTCCGGCACCGGCGGCAGCGGGCAGGGCGGGGATTCCAGACGGTGGAATGCCCGGAAGACCTGGAGAAGCTTAAGATCCCCGCAGAAAGCGGGGTCCTGCTGGAGTGTCTCTCTAACCTTACGGCAAATGAGCTCTATGAGGAGGACGGAAGGGTAAGAGACCGGGAGCTGGTGAAGCAGAAGATCTTAAGAGGCCTGCGCCGTCTGGCCGGCCAGGCAGAAGTGTTGGCCATTGTTACCAATGAGATCTTCTCAGACGGCGCGGAGTATGGAGAAGACATTCGGGTCTATCAGGAACTGTTGGGAGAATTGAACCGGGAAGCCGCCTGTATGGCGGATCAGGTGACGGAAGTGGTCTACGGGATCCCGGTGGTGGTGAAGTAAGATGAAGAAATTGTGGAATGGCTTTAAGATCGCATTTTCCATGTACAGCCGGATCCCTATGCCGGAAAGCCGGTGGAATGAGGAGAACCAGACCTATGCCATGGTCTTCTTCCCCTGGGTGGGAGCTGTGGTGGCAGGTGTTTTCCTGGGTGTCTGGCAGCTGCGGGAATGGGCGCTTGTAAGGGGCGTCCTGGAGAGTGATCTTTTCTGGAGCGGGGCCCTGGTACTGGTGCCGTTTCTTATCACCGGCGGCATCCATATGGACGGGTTTATGGACACCCGGGATGCTCTAAGTGCCTGTGCGCCCCGGGAGCGCAGGCTGGAGATCCTGAAGGATCCCAACACCGGGGCGTTTGCCGTGATCTCCTGCGGCCTTTACCTGATGGCCATGCTGGGGCTCTATGGGACGCTTCATTGGCGGACAGCGGCAGTGACGGCAGCAGGGTTTGTGCTGTCCCGGATCTTAAGCGGCCTTTCTGTGGTCACTTTCCCCAAGGCGAAGAAGGAGGGGACGGTGGCTGCGCTGGCAGAGGCGGCAGGGAACCGGGCAGTGCGGCGCACACTGGTAGTCTATCTGCTCTTTCTGGGAGCCGGAATGGGGATTTTGGGGGGCATGACCGGCATGGCGGCGCTTCTGTGCGCCGGGATCTGCTTTGCCCGCTATTATTGGATGAGCCGGAACTATTTTGGCGGGATCACCGGGGATCTTGCCGGATATTTTCTGCAGATGTGCGAGTTGTGGATCGCGGCGGGAGCCGTGGCCATGGACGTGGTTTTGAAGGTCTTTTAGTGGCCTGGGAAGGAGAAGGATATGATACTGATCACAGGAGGAGACTGTCAGGGGAAGACGGCATTTGCCAATGAGCGTTTTCCCGGCCTTGTGTGGGCGGACGGGCGGGAGTGTGAGGAGGCGGATCTCTTCCGGTGTTCCGGGATCCACCATTTTCACGCATATATCCGCCGGGCCATGGAAGCAGGGAAGCAGGAAGAGGAGCTGGAGGAACTGGCCGGGCGGCTGATCCTTCGAAATCCGGAGGTTGTAGTGGTGACCGATGAGGTGGGCTGCGGCATCGTCCCGCTGGAACCCTTTGAGCGGGACTGGAGGGAACAGACCGGCAGGATCTGCACCCGGCTGGCGGCGGCCTCCCGGAAGGTTTACCGGGTGATCTTGGGAATCGGGAAGGAGATCAAGGGATGAGGACCTTTTATCTGATCCGCCACGGCAGGACGGCGGGGAATCTGGAGCGAAGATACATAGGAAGTACGGATGAGCCCCTCTGTCCGGAGGGCCGGCAGGAAATTTCCGGCTTAAGGGCGCCGGAGGCGGACCGGGTGTTCGCAAGCCCCCTGAAGCGCTGCCTGGAGACCGGGGCCATCCTGTATCCCAGGAAGGAGCCGGTGGTGATCCCGGAGCTTGCGGAGTGCCGGTTCGGGGAGTTTGAAGGGCACAAGTTTGAGGAACTGATCAGGCAAAATTCCTACCAGCAGTGGTTTGCTTCCTGCGGCATGGACGCCCCTCCCGGCGGGGAGAGCCGGGAAGAATTTAAGAAGCGGGTGCTGGAGGGATTTGAGAAGGTCCAGAGACAGTGTGAGAAAGAGAACGTCACCCGGGCGGCTCTGGTGGTCCACGGGGGGACCATCATGGCGCTTATGGAGGAGTATGCCCGGCCCCGGGGCGACTTCTATGATTATCAAGTAAGAAATGGAGAAGGATATGAACTTATACTTGCAGATGCTGCTGCCTGTGACCGGCGGATTCCTCCTGGACCTTGCGCTGGGAGATCCGGTGTGGCCGTATCATCCGGTGCGGCTTATGGGGCGGCTGATCGAGAGACTGGAACCAATTATCAGAAGATCTCTGCCCGGAATGAAGCTCTTTGAACGTCTGGGGGGAGGGATCCTGGCGGTCCTGGTGATCCTTTTCAGTACCGGGATCCCGGCGGGGATCCTCTTTCTGGCTTACCGGTCCTTTTTCCCGCTGGGGCTTCTTCTGGAGACCTTCTTCTGTTATCAGCTTCTGGCCGCCCGTTCCCTTCAGGTGGAAAGCGACCGGGTGTACCAGGCGCTGGAGACCGGGGGAGTGGAGGAAGGCCGCCGGGCGGTCGCCAGGATCGTGGGCAGGGACACCCAGAGCCTGACGGAAGAAGGAGTGGTCAAAGCGGCGGTGGAGACTGTGGCGGAGAATACCTCCGACGGGGTGGTGGCGCCGTTGTTCTACCTGATGTTGTTTGGCGCCGCCAGCGGATTTTTCTATAAATCGGTGAACACCATGGACTCTATGATCGGCTATCGCAACGACCGGTATCAGTATTTTGGTACAGCCGCGGCCCGTCTGGACGATGTGGTGAATTATGTGCCGGCCCGGCTTTCGGCGCTGTTCATGCTGGTAGCTGCATTTCTTACAGGGAAAGGCGGAAGGCGGGCGTGGAAGGTCTATTGCCGGGATCGCAGGCGGCACAAAAGCCCCAACGCAGGTCAGACGGAGGCGGTGATGGCGGGGGCTCTGGGAGTGGAGCTTGCCGGGGACGCCTGGTATTTTGGCAAACTTCACCGGAAACCCACTCTAGGGGATCCGGTGCGGCCCATTGAGCCGGAGGATATCCGGCGGGCTGGGAAACTGATGTATCTGACGGCGGCGCTGGCTCTGGCCGTGTTTCTTGCGCTGAAGGTGACGGTGCTGATCATCTGGTTTTAGACGGAGGTAGTGTGGAGTGAGGAAAATCGAAGAAAGGAAAGAGACAACCGAACAGATCCACGGCGGGGATATCTACCGCCATCCGGAAGCGACGGATTTCTCCGTGAACAGCAACCCGCTGGGACCGCCCAAGGGCGTGATCCAGGCATTGGAGGAGAGCCTGGGGGAAATCGCCTGCTATCCGGATATGCGCTGTGAGAAGCTGCGGGAGGCCATCGGGCAGTTTGAGCAGACGCCGCCGGAAGCGGTGCTGTGCGGCAACGGCGCGGCGGAGCTTTTCTTTGCGGCAGCCTGGGCGCAAAAGCCCAGGAAGGGGCTTGTGACGGCGCCGGCCTTTTCCGAGTATGAAAGGGCCCTTGGGGCGGCCGGAGGGCAGACCGAGTTCTATGAGCTTAGGGAAGAGCAGGAATTTGAGATAGGAGCAGATTTCCTGGAGCGGATCAATCCTGAGGTGGATCTGGTGTTCCTGTGCAGCCCCAACAACCCTACGGGCTGGCCTCTTGAGCAGGAATTTGTGAAGGAGGCCCTGGAGCGGTGCCGGGCCTGCGGGGCAAGGCTGGTGCTGGACGAGTGTTTTATTGATTTTCTGGAGGATCCGGGGCAGTATGAGGTAAGAGATCTGATCCGGGAGTATCCGGAGCTTCTGGTGGTGAAGGCATTTACCAAAAGCTTCGCCATGCCGGGGCTGCGGCTGGGGTACGCCCTTTGCGGAGACCGGAAATTCCTGGAGCGGATGCAGGAGATGCTCCAGCCCTGGAATGTGTCCCTGCCTGCCCAGGTCGCAGGCGTGGCGGCCCTTCAGGGGGCAGAGGGATATCTGGAGGAGACCCGGAAAGTGGTGGCCCGGGGAAGGGCGTTTCTCCGGGAAGGCCTGGAGGCCTGCGGGTTTCCTGTCTATGGTTCCAAAGCAAACTATGTATTTTTCAAAGGAAGGCCGGGGCTTTACAGGGAGGCCCTGGCGGCAGGATTCCTGATCCGGGACTGCGGGAATTACCGGGGAATTCCGGAAGGGTTCTTCCGGGTGGCGGTGCGGACAGAAGAGGAGAATGAGAGGTTGATGGCATGGCTAAGAAGATCATGATACAGGGAACCATGTCCGGGGCGGGGAAAAGCCTTCTGTGCGCCGGACTGTGCCGGATCTTCCGGCAGGACGGGTACCGGGTGGCGCCTTTTAAATCCCAGAATATGGCCCTGAATTCCTTTATCACGGCGGACGGCCGGGAGATGGGGCGGGCCCAGGTGGTCCAGGCGGAGGCCGCGGGGGTGGAGCCCTCGGCGGACATGAACCCCATCCTTTTGAAGCCTGCCAGCGACACAGGATCCCAGGTGATCGTAAATGGCCAGGTGCTGGGCACCATGAGTGCCCGGGAATATTTTGCCTATAAGAAGCAGCTGGTCCCTCAGATCCGGGAGTCGCTTGCCAGGCTGGATGAGGCTTATGACATCCTGGTGCTGGAAGGGGCGGGGAGTCCGGCGGAGATCAACCTGCGGGAAGGAGACATTGTGAATATGGGGATGGCCCGGATGGCCAGATCTCCGGTGCTCCTTGCCGGGGACATCGACCGGGGCGGCGTGTTCGCCCAGCTTCTGGGGACGCTGCAGCTTCTGGAGCCGGAAGAGCGGGAGATGGTGAAAGGTCTGATCATCAATAAGTTCCGGGGAGATAAGACCATCCTGGACCCGGGAGTCGCGGAGCTTACCCGGCGGGCCAAAGTGCCGGTGCTGGGCGTGGTGCCCTTCCTGGACGTGGAGATCGAGGAGGAGGACAGCCTGGCCAGGCGGCTGGAGCGGCAGGAGGGGGACGGCCTTTTGGACATTGCGGTGATCCGCCTGCCCAGGATCTCCAATTTCACGGATTTCCTGACCCTGGAGAACCGGCCGGAGATCTCCCTTCGTTATGTGAAGAATCCGGCCCGGCTGGGACAGCCGGATCTCATCCTGCTGCCGGGATCCAAGAATACCATGGAAGATCTGGCCTGGCTAAGAGAAAGCGGCCTGGAGGCTCAGATCCTGAAGGTGGAGGCCAGAGGCGCGGTGATCTTTGGCATCTGCGGGGGCTATCAGATGCTGGGGGAAACCCTGGAGGATCCGCTGGGCGTAGAGGCGGGCGGCTCCATGCGTGGCCTGGGGCTTCTCCCTCTTAAGACCACATTTACCGGCAGGAAGACCCGCACCCGGGTGCAGGGAGTCTTTGCTCCCTGCGAAGGAGCGCTTAATGGGCTTTCCGGCAGAGAACTGGAAGGCTATGAGATCCATATGGGCGAGACAAGGGTGGATCTTAGGAGACCGGAGGATGGCCAGGCAAAGGCCCTGACCTGGGTGCGGGATCAGATCTCGGGCCAGGAGAAGGCGGACGGCGCCTGGGCAGGGAATGTATACGGCACCTATGTGCACGGCATTTTCGACCAGGAGGAAGTGACAGAGGCCCTGATCCGCTGTCTGGCTGAGCGGAAAGGCATTTCCCCCAAGATCCTGCAGGCCGCGGGAGAAGGAAGAGAAGGCAGGAATTTCCGGGAGTTTAAGGAGCAGCAGTACGACCGGCTGGCGGCTGGGATCAGGGAAAGCCTTCCCATGGAGCAGATTTATAAGATCCTGGAGCAGGGGATCTAGAGAAGAAAGGGGAAACGGTATGAAGATAGAGAAGATCCGGCCAGAAGAGATCGAGGCGAGGAGTTTCGCGATCATCAGAGAGGAACTGGAAGACATGGGGATCCGGCTGCCAAAGGAAAATGCGGCGGTGATCCTGCGCTGTATCCACACCAGCGCAGATTTTGACTACGCCAGGAATCTGGTATTTTCCCCCGGGGCGGTGGAACAGGGAGTGGCGGCCTTAAGAGAAGGCTGCTCCATCGTCACCGACACCCGGATGGGCTGGTCCGGTCTTAACAAGAAGCGTCTGGAGAAACTGGGAGGGAAGGCATACTGCTTCATGGCCGATACGGACGTGGCCCGGGAGGCGAAGGAGCGGGGGATCACCCGGGCGGCAGTAAGTATGGAGAAGGCTGCCGCTCTGGAAGAAGACCTGATCTTCGCCATCGGCAACGCCCCCACCGCGCTGATCCGGCTGTATGAGCTGATCCGGGAAGGAAAAGTCCGGCCCCGTCTGGTGATCGCTGCCCCGGTGGGGTTCGTCAATGTACTCCCCGCCAAAGAACTGATCCGGAGCCTTGCGGACATCCCCTATATCGTGGCGGGAGGAAGGAAAGGAGGCAGCAATATCGCGGCCTGCATCTGCAACGCGTTGTTGTTGGGGACGTAGTATTTTCGAAAATACCACGTCCCAGATTGAAAATACCCTGTCCCTTTTCGGTTTTTTCTATTTTCACCTTTCTTTTATGGAAGTTTTGCGGTAGAATTATCATAACTATGGAGAATCAAACAGGAGGTAATCGATATGAGAGCAGAATTTGACGACAGTCTTGTTACAGGAAATGAGATGATCGACGGACAGCATAAGGAACTGATCGACAAGATCAACAAGTTGCTGGACAGCTGTGAGACCAGCAAGGACAAGCTGGTGGCTGTCAAGACCCTGGATTATCTGGCCGATTATACAGAGTTCCACTTTGGCGAGGAGGAGAAGCTGCAGGAGTCCATCAACTATCCGGGTATCGAGAAGCATAAAGAGGAGCATGACAAGCTGCGCAAGGTAGTGAAGGAGCTCTATGAGATGCTGGAGGAAGAGGAAGGTCCTTCCAACGCCTTTGTGGAGCAGGTGAATAAGAATGTGATCCAGTGGCTGTACGGCCATATCAAGACCTTTGACCGTTCTGTGGCGGAATACAAGTTTATGAACAAGAACAGCGACAGGCTGTAAGCAGACGAAAGGGGAGTACCATGGCAGAAGAAATGGAATATACAGAAGAGAAGATCCAGGAGCCGGAGGTACAGCCGGCCCAGGAGCCGGTTCCGGAAGGGCAGCCGGAAGAAGTAAAAGAAGAGCAGCCCAAATCGGAAGAGAAGACGGAACCCGTTAAGGAAGCGGATCAGCCCAAGGCTTCTCAGGAGCCGGCCGGGGAGAACCGGCGGACGTTCCAGGGCAGACGCCTGCACTTTGGGGACGAGGAAGACAATTTCTATCGGGATGAGGAGATCATCTCCAAGCTGGAGGGAGAAGATCTGCTGAAATATCTTGCCATGGAGCAGGAGAAGGAGGAGCACCGCCGGGAGGCTAAGGAAGTCCGGGAGCGGAGGATCTTCTCCGGCTTCCAGCTTACCATATCGCTGGCAGCCATCGTGGCAGTGGTCGGTTTCCTGAAGGACAACCCCACCGTACTGGTAAATATCCTCTATATCGTGGGCATCCTGATCGCTCTTTGGATCCTGAGACAGCCCAAAGACCAATAAGCGGGGAGAGTTCCCCGGGAAGACAAAAGAAAAAGGCAGCGCCTGACGGTTTCCCCGCCGGGTTCTGCCTCTTTTTTTCCCTGATATTCCAAATCGCCCCGGAAGCTTAAGCCTGCCGCCACAGCAGCAGGTTGTTGTCAAATTCCGCCTGGAGACGGCCCTCGTCTTTCAGCCAGGCCAGATAAGAGCGCACCGTGCTGCCTACCAGCACGTACTGCTCAAAGTTCATGGCAAGGCCGTAGTGGGCGAACAGCTGCTGAAGCAGGGATTCGAAGCACAGCGGCTCGCGGCACAGATCCAGGATCTTCTGGGCGATCTCCTGCACCTTCTGGATATTGTACCGGGCCAGAGGGGCGATGTCCGTGGTGGCTTCCGCGTGGGCGGGGACGAACATCCGGGCCTCCAGGGTCTGTACCATCTCCAGGGTCTTAAGATAGGCGGCCACGTCATAGATGAAGCTGATCTGATATTTCTCCAGTGTTTCCTTGCTGGACAGACAGTCCGCAAGGTATACCACCTCATCCGGCGTCCGGAAGCCAACCATGTCGAAGAAATGGCCGGGGAGTGGAAGAAGTGCAAACCCTTCCGGCAACACGTCGGGGGTCAGGGGCTGGGCGTCACTTTCCTGGGCCAGGAGAAATTTGTGGCGCAGATCCTTGCAGGGATAGCCTCCGTACAGGAAGGAAGGCTCCAGGATGGGGCGCCGGGTGAAGGCGCACTCGATGCCGGGCGCGTAGATCTGGCAGCCGGTCTGGCCCTGCAGATATTTGTTCCCGCCGATATGATCCGCGTTGGAGTGGGTGTTATAGATGGCAGAAAGCTGCCAGCCGTTGGCGTCCAGGTGCTGGCGGACCTTGCGCCCCGCGTCCTTGTCGCTGCCGCTGTCAATGAGGCAGACCCGGGAGTCGTCAAGCTTCACCAGGCCGATCTTGGCGGGGCTTTGGATATAGTAACAGTTGGTATCCGGGATTTGGATCAGTTCGTACATAAGATCAATCTCCTTTCAAAACAGACAATGCTTCTTCCAGGTGGGAGAGGAACATCCGGCGGATCTCTGGATATTCCCCCAGTCCCTTCAGGTGGCAGGTGACGGGATATCCGCAGCGGGTGAGGACGGACTGCCAGGAATCCGGCTCCTCACCTGCCATATCGTTGACCGCATGGTCCCCGGCCACGATCATCAGAGGCGCCAGATGGATCCGGGTAACCTTCTCGCCCCGAAGTCTCTCTATCACATCGGCAAGGGAGGGGGAAGCCTCTACAGTGGCCACATGGATCCGGGAATACCCGGCCTTGTGAAAACAGGTTTCCAGCTGGCGGTAGACCTGGTTGGCAGAGTGGGCGCTTCCATGCCCCATCAGGATCAGGTGCTCCCCGGGATCGGGAAAAGAAAAGGAATCCGCCAGGATCCCGGCGACCTCTGTAAGGTCTTCCGGAGTGGAGAGAAGGGGCCGCCCAAAGGCGATCTGTTGAAAAACACCGGTGAAAGCGCCGGCGTCTTCTTGCATCTTCTGGTTCTCGATGCCGTCGATCACATGGGTGGGCTGCAGGACCACCCGGGTGATTCCTTCTTCTGCCATCTGGGCGAGGGCTTCTTTCACCCCGGGGATGATCTCCCCGGTAGTCCGGGCCAGTTTCTTTCGGATCATGCCGCTGGTCCAGGCATGGAAGACAGGGATGTCCGGCCAGGCAGCCTGGATCTCCTGCTGGGTGGCCTGGATGGTCCGGGCGCGGGTAGTACTGTGGCTGGTGCCGAAGCTGACCACAAGGATTCCGGTTTTCTGATTCATGATGTGCTCCTTTTTTGTCGTAGATTCATTTGCCTAGAAGGATTATAACACAGGAAAGACAAAGAGGGAAAGGATTGTCGGAGCTTCCGGATTTTGATAGAATGAAAAAAAGACCTTGAGAGGAGATGAGGCAAATGAAGAAGACGGTTCTGATTGCGGAGTTCAAACATGAAACCAACAGTTTTATGCCGGAAAAATCAGGTGTGGAAGCATTTCGCGCAAGGGATTGGTTTTTTGGCGACGAGATCCTTCAGGTTTTCCGGGGAGTGAAAAATGAACTGGGCGGATTCCTGGATTTTTTCCAGGATGTGGCGGAGTGCCGTCTTGTCCCGGTATTGGCTTTCAACGCGCAGCCGGGCGGGATCGTGACCCGGGAAGTGTTTGAGACTGCCAGGACAACATTGCTGGAAGCCATTGACAGAGAAGAGCAAGTGGACGGGATCCTGCTTGCCCTCCACGGCGCTATGGTGGTGGAAGACTGCCAGGACGGAGAAGGGGAGCTTCTGGAAGAACTGCGGGGCAAAGTGGGTTCAGAAGTTCCTGTCATTGCTTCGCTGGATCTGCACTGTAATCTGACCCGGCGGATGGTAACCTGTGCGGATGCTTTCTTCCCTTATGATTATTATCCCCACACAGATACTTATGAAGCCGGAATGCGGGCGGCAAAATGTATGTGGGATACGCTGGAAGGACGGGTACATCCGACGATGGCTTATCATCCTTTGGATTTTCTTTTGTCCTATATGCCTACCGCGGAGCCCTGTATGGCTGGATATGTTGCAGAAGCTCAGGCGCTGCGGGGAGAAGGGAATATCATCAATGTCAATGTGCTGCACGGATTTTTTGCTTCAGATATTGAAGAGACCTGCCTTTCAGTGGTGGCAGTTACAGATGGAGATTTGGAGAAAGCGCAGGAGATCTGCGATGGATTTGCGGCCAGGATCTGGGAGGACCGGGCCAATCTGCGCCGCAGTTTTTGGGACATTGATAAAGCCATTGACGATGCGCTGGAAAAAGGAGAGTTTCCGGTCGTATTTGCGGATATTTCCGATAACCCGGGTTCCGGAGCCACCGGAGACGGGACTCATATGCTGCGCCGGCTGCTGGAACGGAAGACAGAGGGGGTGGCAGCAGTTATCATCTATGACCCGGAGACGGTAGAGCAGGCGGACGCAAGCGGCGTGGGGACCAGGGTCCGGATCCGTCTGGGGGGAAAGATCTGTCCGGAAATTGCCGGAGACCCCATTGCATGCACAGCGTATGTGCGGGCGATCACCGACGGTCGTTTCATCAATCGGGATTATAATCCCGGACTTCCCGGGAACCTTGGGAAATGCGCGGTTCTGGACATTGACGGCGCCCGGGTGGTGGTGTCCAGCGTCCGGACACAGCCCTGGGATATGGAAGCGCTGCGCTGCAACGGGATCATGCCGGAGGATTTCAAAATCCTGATGGTCAAATCAGCCGTTCATTTCCGCACTTCTTTTGGAAAAGTGGCAAAGAAGATCTACGACATCGAACTGCCAGCCCTTGGGCCACAAAGTCCGGAGGTATTTACCTATCGTCATGTGCGAAGGCCGATCTATCCGTTGGATGAGATCTGATCAATATGAAGTTCCAGTTCTTTCAAAGTTCTGTGTGTGGGGAGGGATGCCGGAAGGAGCCCTCCCCTTCGCAGTGCGGCTGAAAGCTGCAGCACTGTGGGAGGATGATCCAGGCGTAGTCTGCTGTTTCGCTTTCCCGGTTTCCCGGTGAAAATCAGTTGCACATTTCCGGTGATATGATATGATGGATAGGTCAAAAGAAGAAAATGAGACGGAGGCTTAAAAAGACATGGACAGATCATATTTTCCGTTATTTGTTGATATCTCAGGAAAGAAGACACTGGTGGTGGGCGGCGGCCGGATCGCCCGGCGGCGCATTAAGACCCTGCTTTCCTTCACCCCGGACATCTGGGTTGTGGCTCCGGAGGTGACAGAGGAATTAGAGGCCCTGGCAGAGGAAGGAAGGATCCACTGGATACGGGGAACTTATGCCCCCGGGATCCACGAAGAACTGCCCCAGATCCAGATGGCCCTTGCGGCAACTGACGACCCGGCCTGTAACGAAGCGGTGGCCAGAGGGTGCCGCGCCAGGGGAATTCTGGTAAATGTGGCCCACAAGAAGGAACTGTGCGACTTTTTCTTCCCGGCTGTGGTAAAGCGGGGAGAACTGGTGGCAGGCATCTGCGCTTCCGGCGTAAGCCACAGGAAGGCGAGAAAAGCCAGGGAGGCAGTGGAACAGGCTCTGGACAGCCTGGATAAGGAGTAAAGGAATGAAGAAGAAACTTGTGATCGGAAGCCGCGCCAGCCGGCTTGCCAGGATCCAGACCCAGCTTGTGGCCAGGAGGCTTAAGGAGACATTTCCGGAACTGGAATTAGAGATCCGGACCATGGAGACTACCGGAGACCGGCGCCAGGACCTTTCCCTTGATAGCCTGGGAGGGCAGGGGTGTGATCGGCTGCTCTTCCTTCCGGCGTAAGCTGCAGGCAGAGAAGCTGTTCCCGGAAGCCCGATTCA
>NZ_DBGCJQ010000022.1:0-25851 GCF_048354975.1 Massilistercora timonensis
GGTGAGCACAATGCGGAAGGTAAATTTACCCACCGCCTCTGCCCGGCAGGGCCTGGTCACCGCGTCCAGTCCTTTCTCCCGGTCCGTGATGTGGACGCCCTTTCTCAGGCCCTCCAGGAACTCTTCTGTCACCGGGCGGTCCACCGTCACCCGGTACTCCTTCTCGTGGAAATGGCGGGCCCGCATCATCTTGTTGATCAGGTCCCCGTCGTTGGTCATGATGAGAAGCCCCTGGGAATCCTTGTCCAGCCGTCCTGCATAAGTGACGCGAACCGGATAATTGAGAAAACGGGCGGTGCTGTTACGCTCCCGCCGTTCTTCTGTACATACGATCCCTGCCGGCTTGTAGAAAGCCAGTATCACTTTTTCCTCTTTTCTGCGGATCACTTTCTTCCCGACCCGCACCTCCTGGCTGTCTGTCACCTGCATCCCCGGGACCGCCCGCTGGCCGTCCACCGTCACCTGTCCGCTTAAGATCAGGCGGTCCGCCTCCCTGCGGGAGCAGACGCCGGCTTCGCTCAAATATTTATTCAGCCGTACCATCGCTCAACACTCCGCTAATACTGTTGTCCTCCACAAAGGTATTTCCATTATACAGGAAAAGCACCTGATCAAAAGAATAATCCGACATTTCCTGTTCAATATCTCCATAGTAATATCTGGGATCGATCATTACGATCTCCCGGTAGTAAGGAGCCAGAAAAGGCACCAGGCAGTTAGCGTAGGAATCCTTGAAGACCAGTAGCCTCGCCGTGGAATCTGCCGTTGTCCGGATATCGATCTTACCGTAGTTCCCGCCGAAAAACACGGCATATTTGTCCTTCTCATCCAGCTTGGAAGGGTCGTAAAATGTAGCGGTCTTGCGCTGCTCATCGGTGTAGTTGACCACCACCTGCACCTGATCGGCAGGATCTTCTGTCCCGTAGACATAGATGGGCTCCCGGTAACCACCCTCGTATCCGCTGGTGGACGACAGGGCTCCGTTAAAATCACCGGTCACTGCATAAGGCTTCATCCCGGGCGCCTTGGAGGTATCAAGCTCCATGGCCGCCGCCAGCGCCTCATATCCATAGTATGCCCCCAGGCTGGTCCAGTGATGATCGGTGCGATAATAAATCTCTTCTTCCTTATGGCTTTCCAGCGCCTTCTGAAGATCCACCCAGGTCACATCTGACCCAAGACTCTCCCGGATCTTCTGAAACTGTTTTCCCTGGTCCTTGGTCACTGCCAGGGTCGGAAGCTTGTCTGACAGGATGTTGGCCGCGTTGGGCGAAAGCGCCATATAGAAAGAGATCTCGGGATACCGGCCTGCGAAGGCCCGGATGGCCTCCAGGTTCTTCTCCGTCTGTTCTCCCGGAGCCTTGATCTCTTCCAGAAGATAGTGGTCTTTTCCTTTGAACACCCCGTTGGACTCCCGTTTCCCGGATAAAAGATCCACGGAGGTCTTAAGCGACACCCACAGATCCCGGCCGGCAAACTGGTCGGACTTGTAGGACTCGTACTGGCTCATAAACCGTCCGCTCTCGATCCCGGACCAGGTGACAGCGGGCTTCTGAGTCAGCATACGGTTCTCCTTCTCCGAAGATTCCTTATCTTTCGCTATAAAGTTAACGAGGCAGATAAGCGCAGTCACTCCGATAAAAAGGAGCGCCATGATCTTCCTGCTGCATGTCTGCCTTTGTCTCTTCCTTTGTCTTTGGCTCATTCTCTTCTCCTGAGCAGTCAGGGGCTGTTTCTTTTGGATTCCACAGCCCCTGCCTACATTCTGTTATAATATAACGGCAATGTATTACATTTTTGTTAATTTTCTGTTACATAATGATTAATTTCCCCGATTCCTCCTAGAAACGGAAATACAGGAACGGGTTGTAGGATTCCGTTACCAGATAGGCTATGCACAGAAGGAACAACCCCAGATATACCAGGGCGTTGACCCGGACCCTCTCCCGCTTCCCGCCGTAGATCAACTTCTCATATACCCGGTGAAGGACAGGGGTGGAACATAAAATCAGAAGCACCCACACCGGCCCGTTGCTCACCAGAAGATAAAGTCCCTGCCGGTCCGCCAGTCCGCAGCCGCTCCCCGCCATCAGCCCAAGGTACCCAAAGGCATCGCCAAGAGTGGGGCTGAAGAAGAACACCCAGCCGATCATCACCAGGACGATGCTGTAGAGATGTTCCACCGCTCCTGGAAGTTTGGCCAGGATATGGCTCAGGAAATATTTCTCGATCAGAAGCAGGATCCCGTAATACAGTCCCCAGAACACAAAGTTCCAGGCCGCCCCGTGCCACAGGCCTGTCAGGAGCCACACCGCCATGATATTGCGGATATGCTTTGCCGTACTTACCCGGTTTCCTCCCAGAGGGATGTAAACGTATTCCTTGAACCAGGTACTCAGGGAAATATGCCACCTGCGCCAGAATTCCGTGATATTTCTGGAGATATAGGGATAGTTGAAGTTGGGGCGGAACTCAAACCCGAACATTTTCCCCAGGCCGATAGCCATATCCGAATATCCGCTGAAGTCGAAATAAATCTGGAAGGTATAAGCAGCGCACCCAAGCCAGGCGCTCAAAGCAGAAGTCTCTCCTGCTCCAAGAGCCGCCACGTCATTGAACACCATGCCGATAGTATTGGCCAGGAGCACCTTCTTGGAAAGCCCCCGGATAAAATACATCACGCCGTCGCCAAACTTACCCCAGCCCATTTTCCTGCTGCGAAGCTGCCGGGCGATATCCGCGTATTTCACGATAGGGCCGGCGATCAGCTGGGGGAACATGGTCACATAGAGGGCGAAATCCAGAAGACTTCTCTGCACCCGGACATTTCCCCGGTACACGTCGATCACATAAGACAGGGTCTGGAAGGTATAAAAGGAAATCCCTATGGGAAGCGGCAGCTCCCGGTAAGGGATATCCACAGGCAGGATCGCGTTCAGACTGCCCAGCAGAAACCCTTCATATTTGAAGAATCCCAGGATACACATATTCACCACGATATTAAAAATGATGCTCTTCCTGGCCTTCCCGGCGTTTCCCAGGTTGCGGGCCACGTCCAGGCCGGAGATATAGTTAAACAAGATGGAAAAGATCATCAGAAAAATGTAGACCGGCTCGCCCCAGGCATAGAAGACCAGGCTGGCGGCCAGAAGCACTACATTTTTTAATTTGCCGGGGACCAGATAATAAAGGATCAGTGTAACCGGCAAAAATGTAAATAGAAATAAAATACTGCTGAAAAGCATTTCTTTTGTCCCTCAACTACAAACTTTTCTTAAAGGCTTCATCTCCTGCCTGCGCCTTTCCGGAGACGATCAGGATCACATAATCCCCTTTGCTCTCCAAAACCGCGTCATTCAGAAGTTTTGTCTGCTCCACGCCGTATCCCTCAAAGCTTTCCTTCTGGGTATCCAGGCGCTTCTGTGCCGCTTCCGTCACCGGTTCTTCCTGGGCCTCGTCCGCCAAGCGCACGATCAACACCTCGTTGACGCCCATCACGTCGTCCGGCAGGTACAGGGCGATCCCTCTGTAATCTTCCGGATTCAGCCCGTAATATCTCTTGATGTCCTGGGTGCCGGCCTTCTCCATCCCTTCTGTGGATACCGCCTCCAGGACATTTTTCTCCACTGTCTCAAGGGGCGCGTCGCCGCCCTCCCGCATGAGCAGGAACACCACGTAGGCGATGATGATCACGATCATGCCGTATTTGGCAAAGTCTATTATATCGAATCCTCTTCTCTTTCTCACAGCTTTGCCACCTCCGCCATGTGATCCACCCAGCCGGGATAATAATCCGGAGACATATGTATCCCGTCGGCAGTATAATATTCATCCTTCACCAGGTTTGTATTGTCGATAAATACTGCGCCTTCTTCCTCGCAGAGCCTGGCCAGTCTTTCGTTAAACTCCGGGATGTTCCCGTAGTCGCTGTTCTCCTCGATCACCTTAGACTGGACCGGAAGAATGCTGTTTATGTAGATCTCTGTATCCGGAAGGGCTTTCTCGATCTCCTGGAGCACAGAGCGGTAATCTTCCTCAAAGGTGTCCGCATTGCCCCGCGCCGCCTTCAGATCGTTCATCCCGATGGCCAGGAACAGCTTCGCCGGATTTGCGCTGATCACCCGGTCTTCACATTCCTTCAGGCCATCTCTTCCTGCGCCGCATACTCCGATGCCCCTCTGGGCGATCACAAGGGATTCATTCATAATCCCGAATTCATAGAGGCCCTGACTGACAGAATCCCCAAGAAGAAGGGTCCCCGCAAATATCTCATTGTAGGAACGGTCCTCAGATTCCCGCTTCTCCTTCCGCTCTTCTGCCTCCAGTTCCTGGATCTTTGCATCGATTTCCTGCACGTCCGCGCTGGCCACTTCCTCCAGCCGCTTTCTCCCCTCGGTAGCGTCTACCCTGGGATTCATAAGCCGGACCGCCACCACGATACCTGCCACAAGAAATAAAAGCAGGACCGCAGCCACGGCAAATCTTAAAATTTTATCGCCCTCCCCCGGCCTTTTCCGCCGGGATCTCCCTGATTTCCTCATAATTTCTCCTTTTTCACCAGGTGGTATTGTACTGTTTTTCCCCATTAATGTAAATCTGTGCTATACTATTTTACAGATTACAAAGGAGTTTTACCAAAATGAATGTATTTCTACTATCTGCAAAGGATACCATGAATCATCTTCTTCTGCAAGAAACCTTCGATAATTTCTCATTCATCGAAGGAGAGATCACCACCTTCAACCGGTTTACCATGGACGGCTACCTGCACAAAGAGTTCTTCGATGAGCCTCCCCGGCAGGAATATTCCTGTTGGAGAGACATGCGCGGCTATTGCCTGGAACTGATCCGGGGAAAACGCACGCCCCTCTCCTTCCGGATCGTCCTGTCCCTTGCGCCGGAACAGTTCCCCGCCTTCCTGGAATCCCATGAGCTGTCAGCTTTCCGCCCGGGAGAGATCCGGGGGCTGTACCTCAACTTCCAGTATGACGGCCAGGCCCTCCAGTGCGTCACCGGGGTCTCCCTTTCCACCTTCAGCCTGGACAGATCCCTGGAACGCCAGTGGGACGAGTACGCCAAAGAACTGTTAAAAAACTGGATAAATTAATTGGGGACGTGGTATTTTTAAAAATACCACGTCCCAGATTGAAAAAACCCTGTCCCAAGTCATTATTTCGTTAACAGCAACATGATTTCGTTGCTTCTCTTGACAAACTCTGTCATCTCTTCCGGATTCAGCGGCTTGTGGGCCAGCATTGCCAGATCATAAAGCTGATGGCAGATCAGGCCGGTCTTCTCGCCTTCTTTATGCTCCACCACATACTGTACCAGTGGATGATTGGCGTTCAGGATCAGAGTGGTCTCGCCGCCCAGGTCCATGCCGGTCATGCCGTACATCTTCATCATCTCCTGCATCCGGCGGTTCTGCTCAGACAAGGTCATCATGGAAGCCACGTTGTCGTCTTTCAGCTTCTCGATCTTCACATCCAGCTTGTCGTTGCCCAGCTCCTTGCGGAAGATCTCGATCAGGCTGTCGGAGGTCTTCTTGAATTCTTCTTTGTCTTCCTCCGCCACTTCTTCCCGGATATCTTCATTCACATCCGCATCGATACGCTGGAAGCGGATCGTGGGATTGCGCTGCTCCAGCTGGGTGATAAACGGAGAATCGATGTTGTGGCCCAGGATCACCGCATCCTTGCCCTGGCTTCTGAAGAGGTTGATGTACTGGCTCTGCTGGATCTCGTCGGTAACATAGTAGATGGTGGTCTTGATCTCCTCTACCTTGTTCTCATCCTCCGCCGGATCCTCATCCTTCTTCTCATTATGTTCCACTACCTCGCCGCCGTTCTCCTCGATGCAGTCCTTAAGGGTCAGATACTTGTGATCCAGGTTCTTGAAGAGGATGGCGTCCTTCATCTTGTCGCAGAACTTCTCATCCTTCAGGCAGCCAAACTTGATAAACGGACTGATATCGTCCCAGTATTTCTCATAATCTTCCCGCTTGGTCTTGCACATACCGGACAACTTATCCGCCACCTTCTTGGAAATGTAATCCGCGATCTTATTTACAAATCCATCGTTCTGCAACGCGCTTCTGGACACGTTAAGAGGCAGGTCCGGGCAGTCGATGACACCCTTTAACACCATCAGGAATTCCGGGATCACTTCCTTGATATTGTCCGCGATGAACACCTGGTTATTGTAAAGCTTGATAGTTCCCTCAATGGAATCGTACTCGGTATTGATCCTTGGGAAATAAAGGATTCCCTTCAGGTTAAATGGATAATCCATGTTCAGGTGGATCCAGAACAAGGGCTCTTTGTAGTCCAGGAACACCTTGCGGTAGAACTCCAGGTAATCCTCATCCGAGCACTCGTTGGGATGTTTGGTCCAGAGCGGATGAATGTCGCTTAAGGAAACCGGGCGCTTCTGAATCTTTACCTTCTCTTTGGCCGGCTCCACTTCCACCATTTCCTTCTCGCCGTTTTCCTGTTCCTTCTCTTCCATCTTCGCGTCTTCATGGATATGCTCGATGACCACATCGTCATCCTTCAGATCCGCCTCGTCGATGGTCTCATACTCCGGCTCTGCGTTGGCCTTGGACAGGAAGATCTCCACCGGCATGAAGGAACAGTACTTCTCGATCACTTCCCGCATCCGGTACTCGTTGGCAAACTCCACGCTGTCCTCGTTGAGATACAGGGTCATCTCAGTTCCCACGCCTTCTTTGCTGCCGTCCTCCATCTCATACTCCGTGCCGCCGGTACTTACCCAGTGGACCGGCTTCGCCCCTTCTTTATAAGAAAGGGTATCGATATGCACCTCGTCCGCCACCATGAAAGCAGAGTAGAAGCCCAGGCCGAAATGACCGATCATATCGTCCTCTGTCGTCTTATCCTTATATTTCTCCAGGAACTCGGTAGCGCCGGAGAAAGCGATCTGGGTGATATACTCCTCCACCTCGTCCGCCGTCATGCCAAGTCCGTTATCGATAAACTTCAGCGTCTTGTCCTCCGGATTCACAACTACCTGGATCGCCGGCTTATAATCATCGGGAAGCTGATACTCTCCCATCATATCCAGCTTCTTCAGCTTGGTGATGGCGTCGCAGCCGTTGGAGATCATCTCCCGCACGAAAATATCATGATCAGAATATACCCACTTCTTGATAATCGGGAAAATATTCTCGCTGCTGATGGACAAATTGCCTTTTTTTGCTGCCATTTCTATCACTCCTAAAAAAATATTTTACAATTAAAAATCCTTTCGGATGCTCCAACAGTAATATTAATACTCCTGCAGGTAAAAGTCAACAAAAAATTAGCACTCTTTGACAAAGAGTGCTAATAATTCATTTTTACTCGATACTCTTCAGGGATTCTACCATATCGATCTTCTTCAGCTTGAAATACATCACCAGATTCACTACCAGCGTGAAAAGCAAGGTAAACAGGAAGCTGTAGAGATAACTGGGCAGGTTTACATTCCTTCCGAACATGGCGGCGTCCACCTCCACCGTCTGGATCACGAACAGATGTAGGATCCTTCCCAGGATAATTCCAAAGGCCGCGCCCAGCACGGTAAGTACGATATTCTCCCGGTAGACATACATGGCCACCTCCGGATCATAGAAGCCCAGCACCTTCAGGGTGGCCAGCTCCCTCTGCCGCTCTGTGATACTGATGTTGTTCAGGTTATAGAGCACCACAAAGGCCAGCATGCCCGCGGAGATGATCAGCACCACGATGACCAGATTAAGACTGGTCAGCATATCGTCCAGCTGGGAACGGATATCATGGGTATAGCTTACACTCAACACCTCATCCCTGGCCAGAATGACCTGGCCTGCGTCTTCCAGCCGATCCTGAGAGTATCCTTCCGGCACCTGGAAGAAGATGGCGTTATACTCCGGCTCCTCCCCGTAGAGCTCCTGATAATAGTCCGCAGAGAGATAAAGGTAATGGCCCATATAATTCTCGCAGACCTCACTGATCTTTACTTCCCGGTCCCCTTTTTCCTCATCCCGGAGAACAATAGTGTCCCCCACTTCCGCATTCAGAAGGTCTGCGGTCTTCTCTGTGATGATGGCCCCGTCGTCCGGGAGCTGATAAGTTTCATGAGTCTTCCTGTCCCGGAAGCAAAGGAAATCCCTGGCTTTCTGGGTATCGCTCAACACGCACATATAGGCTTCATGGGTGTCTTTGCCGCGCTCCAGGGTCTGGTTCATCATATCCACATCCAGGAAATCCCGCACGTCGGGATCTTCCTTCAGGAAGGTTTCCAGCTCCTGGCGCTCTTCCTGGCTTAAATCCTCCTCCGGGAAAATGCTCCCGTCATAGAACTGCAGCTCCCCATACTGAAGATCCGCGATCTCGAAAATGGAATCCCTGAGGCCAAATCCCACCAGCATCAGCGCCATACATCCGCCAATGCCAAACACCGTCATAAAAAGCTTCTTCTTATACCGCACCAGGTTGCGGACAGCGGATTTCCAGTTGAAATTCAGATGGTTCCAGATGATCCGTACCCGTTCCAGCAGCACCCGCTGCCCCTTCTTGGGGGAGGGCGGACGCATCAGCACCGCCGGCTGCGCTCCCATCTCCCGGTAGCAGGCCATCAGTGTAGCCGCAATGGTACAGGCCACCGCCGCCGCGGAAGCCATGGCCGCATAACTCCACTGGTAGGGCACCAGGATCTCCGGGATATTCTGATACATGATCCCGTAGGCATAGATAATGATAAAAGGCAGAATCTTCTCCCCGATCAGCACGCCCAGGATACTGCCTCCCACCGTGGCAAGAAGTGCGTATCCCAGATATTTGGAAGCAGTGGTAAACCGGTCGTAGCCCAGGGCCTTCATGGTCCCCACCTCGATCCGCTGCTCCTCCACCATCCGGGTCATGCTGGTCAGGCTGATCAGCGCCGCCACCAGGAAGAAGATCACCGGGAACACCTGGCCGATGGCCCGCATCCGATCTGCGTTCTCCCCGTATCCGTCGTGTTCCGGGAGATTTCCCCGGTCATACACATACCAGTCGGGAAGCTCGATATCCTGGATCTCTTCCTCCGCGTCCCGGATCTCCTGCTCGCCCTGGGCGATCTCCTCCTCGGCTTCCTGCTTCCCTTCCTCGTACTCCTCTTTGGCGTCCGCAAGCTTCTTCTCATTTTCCCGGATCTCGGCTTCCCCATCCTTAAGGGTCTGCTCCTGGGACTCCAGTTCATCCCAGGCGGCGTCGATCTGAGACTGGCCGCTCTGGATCTCCTGATAGGCTGCCTTTAATTCCTTCTCGCTGGCGTCCAGCTGCTTCTTTGTATCCTTCAGCTGCTTCTGACCGTCTTCCAGCTGTTTTCTTCCCTCTTCCAGACCGGCGCTTAACTGGTTATACCCCTGCTGCGCCTGATCCAGTCCGGTTTTCACCTCAGAAGCCTGCCCTTCCAGCTCTTCTACCTTGTCCTCGTATGCTTTTTTCTGCACTTCCAGAGCGGCAATCTTCTTCTGGACCTCATCTGTCTGCTCCAGCTTCTTTAATTCTTCAATCTGACTCTCCAGTTCCTCAATGGGAGCCCGCAACTGATCCATTGCCTGCTGCAGCTTATTGTACGCTTCTGTCCCTGTCTCAATCTGCCCCTGCAGGATCGCCATCTGCTCCTCCAGCTCCTGGAAACTCTGCTCTGCCTGGGCTTTCTGCGCATCAAATTCTTCCTTCCCCTGCTGGTACGCCTTCTTGCCCGCCTCCAGCTGGTCTTTTCCATCCTGGTACTGTTTAAGCCCGTCGTCCAGTTCCCTCTGTTTGGAATTCAGGGTCGCCCTGGCGTCCCGGATCTGAGCTCTTCCGTCTTCCATCTGCGCCTTGGCGTCCTCAAGCTGAGATTCCCCATCCTCAATCTGGCTCCAGGCATCCGCAAGCTCTTCCTGGGCAGTTTTGCGCCCGTCCTCCAGTTCCTGGCGCGCCTCGTCAAGCTCTTCCTCAGCCTCCGCGATCAACTCATCCCGGCGGATCCGTCCCCGTTCTCCGGTGATATCCTCCACCCGGTCCAGCACCGTCTCAATCTTCTCATCATAAGCGTCCGTGTAGGTGGTCAGTTCCTTCGCCCCTTCCACCTGGAGATAAGCCTCTGTATACACCTCCGTCACAAAAGCGCTCTTTGGCACCACAAGAAAACCATCCAGCGTACCGGTGCCGATGGTGGTGCTTCCCCGTTCAAAGGAAATATAGCAGGGAGAGCTTCCTTTTCCCACTACCGTAAATGTATCGGTCCCCAGGGTATCCTCCACCGGATCATCAGTCCCGGATTCCAGGACAATCTCGTCTCCGATCTCGTAACCCATGGCATTGTCCACCATGCACTCATCCGCCGCCTTTGGAAGCCGCCCCTCGCTGACAGCCACCTGGTTCATCTCTTCCGGCAGGGACATTACATGGAGCACCGTCTGCTCATCATCCAGAGTGCTTAAAAAATCCTGGCTGTAGGCTCCTTCCACAGCCTCCACGCCCTTCACCTCTGCCAGGGCTGCAAGGTCGTCCTCCGTAACCCCGTAGGTGCTCATCACCTGGATGTCCATCAGGTTGGTCCCGTCAAAATAGGCGTCGCCGGTCAGCCGCATATCCGGTTCCGAAGACCGGATCCCGGAGAAAAAGGCCACGCCAAGAGCCACGATAAACAAAATGGACAGAAAGCGCCCCGGGCTTTTCCGTATTTCTCTATAAAAGTCTTTTCGCGTCGCTTTTGTGCCCATACTTCTCCCCTACCACTCTATGGTCTCAACGGAAACCGGGTTCTCATTCTCGATCACCCGGGAAACCAGTCCGTTCTTGATCTTGATCACCCGGTCCGCCATCGGCGCGATGGCTGAATTGTGGGTGATCAGGATCACCGTCATCCCAAGGTTCCTGCAGGTATCCTGCAGAAGCTTCAGGATGGATTTGCCCGTGTTGTAATCCAGCGCCCCTGTAGGCTCGTCACACAGCAGAAGCTTGGGATTCTTCGCCAGCGCCCGGGCGATGGACACCCGCTGCTGCTCCCCGCCGGACAGCTGCGCCGGGAAGTTGTCCATCCGATCTCCCAGTCCCACTTCCCGCATCACCTGTCTGGCGTCCATAGGATCCTTGCAGATCTGAAGCGCCAGCTCCACATTCTCCAGGGCAGTCAGGTTGGGGATCAGGTTGTAGAACTGGAAAACAAACCCGATGTCGTCCCTCCGGTAGGCGGTAAGCTGCCACTGGGAATACCGGGCGATGTCCTCCCCGTCCACTATCACCTGTCCGGAGGTTGCGGTATCCATACCTCCCAGGATGTTGAGCACAGTGGTCTTGCCGGCGCCGCTGGGCCCTACCACCACGGCGAACTCCCCTTTCTGGATCTCAAAGTTGATCCCGGCCGCCGCCATGATCTCCACTTCCCCCATCTGGTAGATCTTCTTCACATCCTTCAACGATACAAATCCGCTCATATCCTGCCTCCAAGCCTTTCCCCGGTTCTTGTTTTTTTCCATTATATCACTTATAATGACAGAAGAAAACTAAAGAATCGGAGTGTGATCAACATGGACAACGTAATGTTTCAAAGAGCTGCAGACGACTCTGATCTTGCGGCGATCGCCGGCCTTGCCGATGAAATCTGGCATCAGCATTTTCAGACCATCCTTTCCCCGGAGCAGATCGACTACATGGTAGAAAAATTCCAGTCTTACCCGGCGCTGAAATCCCAGGTGGAAGAGGAGGGCTACGAATACTATCAGACCCTTGTTGACGGAACCCTCGCCGGCTACATCGGCATCCACCCAGAGACCGACGCCCTGTTCCTGAGCAAGCTGTATCTTCACAAGGACTACCGGGGACGGCATATCGCCACACAGGCTTTTCATTTTCTTATTGATCTCTGCAAAAAGCGGGGATTGAAGAAGATCTGGCTTACCTGCAACAAACACAACGACAGTTCCCTTGCGGTTTACCATCACCTGGGATTCCAGGTCACCAATACCCAGGAGGCAGATATTGGAAATGGATTTATCATGGACGACTATATCATGACTTATGTGATCTGACATCCATATACGTCAAAAACCGGCATGACAGCAAGCGTCACGCCGGTTTCTTTTCTCTCTTTTCTATTCTTTCCCGTCAAAGCAGTAAGTACAAAGCTTACAGGGCTCGATCCCGATGGACGCGATCAGATCGTCCAGCCGGTGATACCGGAGAGTGGTAAAGTTCTGCTGCTTCCGGATATCCTCGATCATCTGGGCGTACCGGCAGCTGCATGGATTCGCATACTCTTCCAGCACTTCCTGGGAACAGTTCTCTCCTTCCCGCTCCCGGATCATCCTTCTGGTGATCAGATCCATCTCCGACTTGGAACGGGAGAAGTTCAGATACTTACATCCGTAGAGAAGGGGCGGGCACGCCGGACGGACGTGCACTTCCTTGGCTCCGCTCTGGTATAAGAACTCTGTGGTCTCCCGAAGCTGTGTCCCTCTTACGATGGAGTCGTCGATGAGGAGCAGCTTCTTGTTCTCGATCAGCGCCTTCACCGGGATCAGCTTCATCCGGGCGATCAGATTCCTCTGGCTCTGGTTGGTGGGCATAAAGGATCTGGGCCAGGTTGGCGTATATTTGATGAAGGGCCTTGCATAGGGGATCCCCGCCTCGTTGGAGTATCCGATGGCATGGGCCACGCCGGAATCCGGAACTCCCGCCACGATATCCGGTTCTACGGAATCACCGTCCCGCCGGGCCAGCATACTTCCGCATTTATAGCGCATCTCTTCTACATTGACCCCCTCGTAGGAAGAGGTGGGATATCCATAGTAGACCCACAGGAAGGAGCAGATCTTCATCTCCTGCCCCGGCCCTGCCAGCGTCTCCACCCCTTCCGGCGTGATAAACGCGATCTCTGCGGGGCCAAGTTCCTTGTAATCCTGGTATCCCAGATTGATATATGCAAAGCTTTCGAAAGATACACAGTAGGCTCCCTCTTTGTGCCCGATCACCAGTGGAGTCCGCCCGTACCGGTCTCTGGCAGCGTAAAGCCCGTCCTTGGTCATCAGAAGCATCGTCATGGACCCGTCCACGATCTCCTGGACATACTGGATCCCTTCCACAATGGTAGGCTTCTTGCAGATCAGGGAAGCCACCAGCTCTGTGGCGTTGATCTGGCCGCTGCTCATCTCCTGGAAATGAGAATGGCCGTCCCGGTATACCTGTCTTAGAAGTTCTTCCTGATTATTGATCTTTCCCACCGTGGTGATAGCAAAGCTTCCCAGATGAGACTGGATCAAAAGGGGCTGGGGCTCAAAGTCCGAGATACAGCCGATCCCCAGATTTCCCTTCATCTCTCCCACGTCCCGGTCAAATTTTGTCCGGAACGGAGAATTCTCGATATTGTGGATAGCCCGGTTAAACCCGTCCGCTCCGTGGGTCGCCATTCCGCCTCTTCTGGTTCCCAGGTGAGAATGGTAATCTACTCCGTAAAACAGTTCCAGTACACAATCTTCCTTTGAAGCTACGCCAAAAAGTCCTCCCATGTATCTTCTTCCTTTCTGTCATATCCTGTCTTATGGTTTCTGTTCTGTGCGATTCTCGCCCCGCCATTGTAACACACGGGACGCATTTTTGTCTAATAAGAATTCATATAATCCTCATAATAATTTTCCGACTGGATCATCTTGCTGGGCGTCAGCGTGACCGTAATCCCCTCGTCGCAATGGATGGTGCCTCCCTCCGGGAAAATGTAGTTCTGGTACAGGGTACCGTCACTTCCATAGTCCCCGCCCATGCTCAGGTAGGTCTCTCCCCAGGTCTCACCAGTTTCATCCGGCACTGCAATATTCACACTTCCTGAGCCGGAAGCCACCTGGATATCATAGGTGCCCGGCTCGAAATCCACACCTGCCTCCAGCATCTGATCTTCCCCCACTTCCACCGTCTGGGTCAGGGGATTTTCCATGCCCGCCTCAAGATCCTCCGTCTGGGCATTGTCAGAAGTAAAAGGCACCGGCGTCTGGGCGCTGATGATCACCACCGCCCCCGGGTAGAGGCGCAGGTCGTCGAGAAAACTTTCCTTTGAGGCAGTGTCTCCCCGATATTCATAGAGGTAGATCCCCTGGTCGCTGTCTCTTACCTGGATGGAGTCATACTCCCCTTTGGGATCCGCCGTATATTTCCCGGAAGGGATGTGAAGCCCCACGATATACCGGCCGCTGGGAAGTTCAAATTCCACGCTCTCCCCGGTTTCCGGCATCTCTTCCTCCACATAGGCGTAAGGGTCGGTCTCCACGCTGTAGGACCCATACTCTGTGCCGGATTCAAACACTCTCCCTGCCAGAAGCCCCACAAGGACAAGGATCACCACCGCTACGATCAGGACCACCACACATGTCATGCAGCCGCTTCTTTTCTTCTGCCCAGTGTACATCTGCTGTTGTGGCCGTGGCTGTCCGAACGTCCCCTGGGATGTTGTCTGCCTCTGCTTTTCCGCGGAACTCTTTTGCGCCGTCCGCCTGGGCTCTTCTCTCCTGGGTTCCTGGTATGTCTCTGTATGGACATGAGTCAGGGGAAGATCATCGCAACTGCTCTGATTGATCCTGTAATTCTTCTCTGACTTATTGTTGTCCAGCCCGCATTCTGTACAGATATTATGACTGTCCAGCTTTCCGCCGCACAGGGTACATCTTCTGCCAAACATAGGATTCCCTCCTCATCCGGTATTCTAGTCTTATCTTATTACAATCCGCGGGACCGCGCAACTTCTTTTCCCATACCTTGGCCCCATCTGTCAGAACATCTCCCGGCACAGCTCCTCCATCTCGTCGTGGATTCTTGCCTCGTCCCGCTCATCCGTCATGGTGACGATCACGTCTCCTGCCAGCAGCCGGGTCTTCCCTCTGGGGATGATCTCCTGACTGCCCCGTTCAATCGCCACCAGAAGACAGTTCTCCGGCCACCGGACCTCCCCGATGGTCAGATCCTCGATCCGGCTGCCTCTGCTGACGGCAAAATGCATCAGCATTTTCTCGCCCTGCTCTTTGGGCGGCTTCTCTCCCCTGCGAAGGAGCAGCCGGTCCAGAAGGCTTTCGTAGATGGGCCGGGAGCCAAGAAGCGTAGCCGTGACATAAGCCACGATGGACACCACAGAAAGGGACAGCATCTGGGTCAGCGTCCCGGTCATCTCAAAGATCAGGATGATCCCGGTGAGAGGCGCCCGCACCACCGCCGCGAAATATCCCGCCATGGCCAGCAGGACGAAATTATTGAGGAACACCGGGTCCAGCCCCCACAGGCGGATCCCAGCCATGGCGAAGATCCCGCCCATATAGCCTCCCAGTACCAGCAGGGGGAAGAAGATCCCGCCCGGCGCCCCGGACCCGAAGCTTACCGCGGAAAACAGGAATCTTCCCACCAGAAGGAACACCGCCGTTCCCAGCAGCATATCCACACTGGTCAGCTTCTCGATCAGATCGTGACCGCTGCCCAGAAGTTCCGGCGCCGCAAAGCCCAGAACCCCTGCGCAGAAGAAGGGGATCAGGATCTTGCCTGTGGAATTTAAGAACGTCGCTCTGTCATAGAGGGACTGCACCTTCAGGGTAAACCAGTTATAGAACGCCCCCAGCACCCCTAAGAAAACGCCAAGGCCCAGGACCATCCAGTAGAAATGGACCGGGAGCTCCCGGGTGATGGTAAACTGAAAGATGGAGTCTGTCCCCAGCACTGCCGTAGCCAGGAAATCCGCTGTCAGAGAGGCGGTCATCACCGACAAAAGGGCTGAGACGGAGAAATTCTTATGCACCTCCTCCAGGGAGAACATCACCCCTGCCAGAGGCGCGTGAAATGCCGCGGACAGCCCGGCTCCGGCCCCGCAGGTGAGAAGGAACTTCTCCTCTGTCTTCCCCCGGTCCAGTCCCCGGGAGATCCCTTTGCCCGCCATGGCGCCAAGCTGAATGGAAGGGCCCTCCCTTCCCAGGGCGAGCCCTCCCAACAGACACAAGAATCCTCCCAGGAATTTGGCCGGCAGGACCCGGTACCACTTCTGCTCCAGCTTTCCGGCCATCTCTCCCTCCAGCTGAGGGATCCCGCTGCCTGAGATCAGCGGTTCCCAGGACACCAGCCGGGACACCAGCCAGGCCAGCGCCCCCAGCACCAGGAACCATCCTGCCATCCGCCAGGGCGTCTGCCCCGCATAGGCAAGGATCCCCTCAAGCCAGTCCCCCGCCACATCCAGCGCCATCCGGTACAGGACCACCACGAAGCCGCCAATGCCGCCTACTAGAAGGCCTTCTCCGATCAGGAGCACAGGAAACCGCCGGGCGCGGCTTAAGGTTCCTGAGATACTCTTCTTCACTTGATCTCCCTCCTATGACCCGGAAGGCAGATAGGGCCTTAAGATACCGGCCACATTGCTGATGGGCATGGTCTGCAGCCATACATGTCCCGGACCGGTGATCACGGTGTTGAAAAGTCCTTCGCCGCCAAAGAGCATGTTCTTCACGCCCGGAACGCTCTGGATATCAATGCTGCAGGTGGCTGACATGGCCGCCAGATGTCCGGTATCCACAATGATCTGCTGTCCCGGCTGAAGATCATATTCGATCACATGGCCGTCAAACTCCGCGAACACGATCCCCTGCCCGGATACCCGCTGCATGATGAATCCCTCGCCGCCAAACAGGCCTGCTCCGAACCGTTTGTTGAAGAAAATGGAAAGATTTACTCCCGCTTCCCCTGCCAGGAAAGCGCTCTTCTGGAACACCATATCCTGTCCCGGCGTGATCTCAAATGCCCGGATGGAACCCGGGAAGCTGGAAGCAAAGGCGATCATGCCGTTCCCTCCCTCTGCCGTATACACATTCTGGAACATCTTCTCTCCGGCGAACATCCGGCCAAACGCCTTGCCCACGCCGCCGTTGGTGGTGGTCTCCATCTTCATGTTGGGAGACATCCAGGACATGCTGCCGCCCTCGTTGATCATCTTCTCGCCGCCCTCCAGGTAGCACAGTACAACCGGGAGCGTATCTCCTTTGATCTCGTACTTCATAAAATCGTACCTCCTCATTTTACTTCTTTTATAGTAACCCGATATCCGGCCTGGTTCAAGTTTATTTCCCTATATTTTACAAAAACAGATCTGCCAACGAAAAAAGCGGCGTTCTCTTCGAACACCGCTTTCCTTAAGGAATGGAGCATACGGGACTTGAACCCGTGGCCTCCACACTGCCAGTGTGGCGCGCTCCCAACTGCGCTAATGCCCCACGCAGGATTTATTCTATCACATTTATTTTCAAAAGAAAAGTATTTTTTAATATAGCTTTAATTTTTCTCCCGTATGATACAACCATAACAGACAGATACTCACTGTAATCAAAAGCATGAATGGAGGTAACTACTATGAAAAAAATCCGATTAACCGCACTTGTTATGATCTTTGTATTCGCATTCACACTGATGGGCTGCGCCGCCGGAAACGACGCTGAAAAAGAAGAACTGGAAGCCAAGGTAGAACAGCTGGAGCAGCAGGTCACCGATCTTCAGAGAAGCAGCGGCCAGGAAGCCTCTTCCCCGGAAGAGGAAGCCACCCTTCCGGACAACGTCCAGGAAGATGATAACAAGGAGAAATCTTCCAGCCAGGCAGCCGCCTCTTCCACCGGCGACACCCTGGACACCCTGGAGACCGCTGTCAATGACGCAGTCAAAGAAGCAGAAGCCGCCAAGCCATCCGGAAGCGCCAGCGAGAAGCGGGAACAGTTCTTCACCCTGAAGCATGAACTGGAGAGCGTGGAAGACCGCCTGGACTACTATGACGATGACATTGAAATGCAGTACCGTCAGGGAGAACTGTCCCTGGAAGATTACCGGTCCCAGGAGCATTCCCTGGAACTTCTGGAACATCAGCTGGATATGGCAGAAGACACCCTGGAGTACACCTTTGGGATGGACGACTAAAACTCTGCCAGTATCCGTTCCAGTTCCGCAGCCACACCATCCTCATCATTGGATCCTGTGATCCGGTCCGCCGCGGCCAGACACCCGGGAACGGCGTTGGCCACCGCCACGCCGATCCCGGCAAGTTGCAGCATCCCGCTGTCATTGTCCCCGTCTCCAAAGGCTGCCAGGTGCTCTCTGGCAATCTTAAGATGGTCCAGCAGGAACCGGACGCCCGAGGCTTTTCCCGCCTCTTTATAAGAAATCTCCAGAAGCTGGGGCACAGAAGACGTCACATAGATGTCCTCCACTTGTGTCTCCAGCTTTTTCCACAATGCTTCCTTCCCTTCCCGGATCACCACATCGATGCTGTCCAGTTCCTCCTTATGCCTGCGGATGAATCCCCGGATATCCTCCACCGGCTTCCGGGTCCTTCGCACATAGGACACTGCTGTTGCCGCAGCTCCGTACCGGACCGGGTCCGCCACGTAGGACGCCTGGGCATAAGGGATCCCGGCGATAAACGTCTCATAGGCCACGTCCATCCCTTCCGTCAGCTTCAGGATCTCTTCCGCCGCCTCCGGCGTCAGCTTATATTCCCGCAGGATCTCTCCCGTCTCAAGATCTCTCACCGCAGCCCCGTTGGAGGTGACTGCGTACCGGATCCCGGGGATCCCAACCACCTCTTCCGGCAGAGAACTGACCGGACGGCCGCTGGCGACGATCACATGGATCCTTCGCTCCAGCGCCGCCCGGATGGCCTGCCTGGTCCGCTCGCTCAGCTTTCCCTGGCTGTTCAGTGTAGTTCCGTCCAGATCCAGCGCCACACATCGGATCGCTTCTGTCCCTAACATTTCTTATCCTCCCTGTATCCCCTCCGCAGAAGCCGCCCCGGCGTCTTCCCGGTCAGCCGTCCGTCCTGATAGACCATCTGTCCGTTTACCAGCACACAGTCGATCCCTCCTGCCGGCACGTTGGAATGAAAATAATCCGCCCGGTCTTCCAGATGGTCGTAATCCAGGATCACAAGATCCGCCGCCCAGCCGTCCCGGATCGCCCCTCTTCCTTCCAGAAATGTCCTCTGCGCCGGCAACAAAGTGATCTTGTGGATCATTTCCTCCAAAGTCAACAGCTTCTTCTCCTTCTGGAAATATGCGATGGCATGGGGGAAAGAACTCCACGCCCTGGGGTGCCCTTTCTCCTCCATCCCCCTGCACAGTCCGTCCGTTCCCACACATACATTGGGATTCTGAAAGATCCGGCAAAGGTCTTCCTCACACATGGAGAAATAAATAAAATTCCCCCGCCCCTTATTCCGGACAAAAAGCTCCAGATAAGCCTCTGTTCCATCCCGTCCCATCCTGCGGGCCGCCTCCGCCACGGTCATCCCCTCATATTCCTTCGTCTCTGGAAGGGAAGAGATCAAAATGTGCTCCCAGCCGCCGCAGTTGCGGTACTGGTTCTCAAAATCCTGCCGGTTCTCGATCTCCCCGGCGATCTTGCGCCAAAGCCCGTCTCCTTTTCCTCTTTCTCCCAGTCGCCTGGCCAGGGCCGCCGCCCCCTCTCCAAAATGATCCGGCGGCACCACGGCGCTCATATTGGTCATGGAAGCAAGATAAGGATACTGGTCCAGAGTCACCTGCTGCCCCGCCTGTCTTGCTTCTTCCACCAGTTTCAGGGTCTCCACACTCTTCCCCCAGTTGGGAACGCCGCAGATCTTATGATGGGAGATAAACACCGGGACCCCGGCCTCCCGCCCGATGGTCAGCGCCTCCTTCACCCCGTTGACCACATCGTCCGACTCATTGCGCATATGGCTGGTGTAGATCCCGCCGTATTCTGCCACTACCCTGCACAGTTCTGTCAGTTCTTCTCTGTCGGCATAACATCCCGGCGCATAGATAAGCCCGCTGCTCAGGCCCAGCGAACCCTGCTCCATAGCCTCCCGTAACAGCATTTTCATCTGCTCCATCTCAGGCTTATCCGGTCTGCGGTCCTGATATCCCATTACGCCGGCCCGCAGACTGCTGTGCCCGGTCAGAAGCCGGATATTGGCAGACAGGGGCTGGCAGCTGACCCAGTCAAAATAAGTCCGGTAATCTGTGAATCCTTCCATCTCCTCCGGATAATCCACCACATCTCCCGCCACTACGGCTTTCAGGTCTTCCAGATGGCCCGGCACCACCGGAGCCATGGATTCTCCGCACTGGCCGGCCACCTCCGTGGTGATCCCCTGGCAGGCTTTGCACATCCTCCCGTAGACGGTCCCCAGGATGCCGTCTCCGTGGGAATGTGCGTCCACAAATCCCGGACATACATATTTCCCTCCGGCATCCAGGATCTCTCTGGCATCTTCCCCGGACCCCAGGACGATCTTGCCGTCCCGGACTCCTACGTCCGCCTGACAGGCGGGCGCGCCTGTGCCGTCGATCACCTGTCCGTTTATGATCTTCAGATCCAGCATAACCCTGCCCCCTTTGTTATCGCTCTAATACTTTCTCAGCTGGTCCTCACTGTCGTCACTGGTCTTGATGATCTTTTTGATCACCACATAATACCCGCGGCCTTCAGAAAGTTCCACCTTCACCCGGTCGCCTTCCCGGCGCCCCAGCACCGCCTTCCCAAGAGGAGACTCGATGCTGATCAGCCCTTCCAGGGAATTGCCCCGCACGCTGGTCACCAGCCGGATGGTATCGGTCTCACCCTCGTCCTCAAAATAAAGCTCCACCGTGTTGTTGATCCCCGCCTCGTCTTCCTTTGAAGCGTCCGAGATGATCCGGGCGTTCTTCAGCATCCGCTCCAGATAGCGGATCCGGCTTTCATTCCGGTTCTTGTCCTGTTTGGCCGCCTTATATTCAAAATTCTCGCTTAAGTCTCCCTGAGCCCTGGCTTCCTTCACCGCCTCCAGTTCTTTTTTGCGCACCACCAGTTTGCGGTATTCGATCTCTTCCTTTATCTTCTTCACATCACTTTGTGTCAGCTGCTCTTTCACGTTGATCCTTCCTTCCTGCTTCCTTACTGTATCTGGCTTTCCCGGTTCCCAGAGCTTCTTCCGGCGCTTCGCGCCAGGAGGAGACCTCCGGCCAGCGCAAGGCTTGCCTGGGTAACCGGCTCTGCGATCCACACGCCGGAAAGCCCCAGAAGCCCCGGCAGTACCAATGCGATCAGCACCGCCAGAAGCGACGGCTCCCCATAGATCAGGATATAGGCAGACAGATTCTGCTCCACCGCGTAGAAATACGATGTGGTCACCTGCAGGAATGCCGCGAAGACCAGACCTGCCGCAAAGTAGAGGATCACCGTCTCATACATCTCCTGCACCTGGGAAGACACACCAAAGATTCCCGCCAGACTGCCTCTGGTCATAATGATAGCACCGATACACAGGATTGTCACCCCTGCCGCCATCATGTAGGCCATGGCGCGCACCTTTCGCACACCCTCATATTCTCTGCTCCCGTAGTATCTGCCGATGAGAGGCTGGGCGCCGTCGCCCACTCCCTGGACCAGAAGCTGGACCACGCAGATCACATAGCTCACCACCGCGTAACAGGACACCGCCGTATCCCCTCCGTATACAATGGATCCTTTATTGATGATCATGATCACAATATTGGGGGACAGGGTCAGCCCAAAGGGAGAAGCCGCGATAGCCAGAAGATAGCGGACCACATTTCTCCGAAGGGGAAAGTAAGCATAGTGGAACAGCCCCACCTTCCTCGTAAGGTAAGCTACTGCCGGCACCACCGTCACCGCCTGTCCCATCAGCGTGGCCACGGCCGCGCCTTCCACTCCGTAGTCCAGAACAGAGACAAACAGCCAGTCAAAGATAATGTTGGTCACAAACCCGGCCACCATAGCCGCCATGGCCGTCACAGCCCCGTCGTAGTTGCGGATGATGGGCATCATGCCGGTGCTGAACACCTGGATGGCCGCGCCTGCCGCAATGATCCGGATGTATCCCGCCCCGTAGGTATAGATCTCTCCGCTGGCGCCAAACAGCCGCAGGATCGCCGGATAGAACATAAGCAAAAGCCCTGTCAGCAGGATCCCCGCCAGCAGAAGAAGCACGAAGGCATTCCCCAGATACCGGCGTTCCGTCTCCTCATCCTTCTTCCCTTTATTAATGGCGATCTGGATCGCCCCCGCCATGCCAAGGCCTGTCCCTGCCGCCTGGATCAGCGCCACCAGAGGATAGGCCACGTTGATGGCGGCAAGCCCTGCGTCTCCTACATTTCTCCCTACAAAGAAACCGTCCACAATGGCATAAACCCCGGTAAAGGCAAACGCGATCATGGAAGGGATCACATTTCCGAAGAATTCCCGCTTCACAGATCTTCTCATCATCGCTCCATCTCCTCCTGAAAATACTGGCAGAACATCCGGTTTATCTCCAGAAGAGCTCCCATCTTCTCCTGGCCGATCCGCCGGACAACCGCCAGCTCCGTGCGCTCCAGTTCTTCCATCACCGGTTTTACCGCCTGGTATCCCGCTTCCGTCAACCCGATCTTCTTGCCCCGGCGGTCGGCTTCATCCGGCTGAAAGGAAAGATACCCCTTCTCTTCAAAGTTCTTTAAAATGCTGCTCACCGTCTGCTTGGGCATAGACCACTCCCGGCAGATCTCCTTCTGACGGCAATTCCCGCCGCCATAATAGATTGCATACAATACAAACAGGGCGTCGCAGGTCATGCCGTGATCCTTCGCCCACCTGGTATACAGGGCGTTGGTCTGGTTCCAGAGCCCGTAATATTCTTTTAGCTGACGTTCCAAAATATCACTCAAGATCTTATCCTCCTTATTTAGTCCGTAATCAGACTTCTAAAGTATAGAATACTTTTGTCCCCCCGTCAATCCGTCCAGAGAAAAACGCCGCCGGCGAAAACACCGGCAGCGCTTTTCCTTTTCTGGCTACGACTGCGTCTGAGCCTCTCCCAGCTTGTAGATCTGCAGGGACACATTGGTATACAGATAATTTCCTCCGTCCCCCGCCACATTCAGCGTGGCCGGCGCCTGAGGCACATCCACAATCTGTGCGAAAGAAGCGTTGGCCGTTCCTCCTGCCGCCTGGAACGTGTTGTGCACCGCCGTTCCCTGGACGATCTGCCCGTTCTGCTGAAGATAGAGCGAGATGGTCTGGGGAAAGGACTGGCCGCTGACAGAACTTACACTCCCGTGGAACGACACATAGTAGAGTCCCGGCTCCTGGATGGTAAAGTCCGTATCCCCGCCGGTATGGGAGATAGCCGTCCCCTGAGAGATCTCATTCTGATCAAAGGTCAGGGGATTGCCTGAGGTCCCTGGCTGGGAGGGAACGGAATAGGCCGACAACATCTCCTGGGTCCCGCTGGTCCCTGTCGGACCGGTGGCCCCTGTGGGACCAGTCGCTCCCGTGGGGCCGGTGGCTCCCGTAGGACCTTCCGCGCCAGTGGGGCCAGTGACTCCCGTAGGACCTTCCGCGCCAGTGGGGCCGGTAACTCCTGTTGGACCGGTGGGACCAGTCGGGCCGGTAACTCCTGTTGGACCAGTCGGGCCGGTGGGGCCTCCTGCCGGACCGGTAGCTCCTGTGGGACCGGTGGCTCCCGTCATTCCCGTGGCTCCTGTGGGGCCGGTAACCCCTGTCATCCCCGTGGCTCCCGTGGGGCCGGTTGGGCCGGTAGAGCCGTTTATTTATGCACAACATTAGATTTTCCTTTGTGTTGAGTAGGCAAGCCGTTAGATTGCCTTGTTCTCAATCACTCGGATAACGTTGTGGTTATTCTCAATGTAATCAATAATTCGCTGGTACTCGTCGGCAAAATTGAAGTCAACCGTTATTTCCCCGTTCTCATGCACCCAAACCGCTTTTACGAGTTCAACCATAATCCCGCGGTTAAGGCTCTGAATGTTTTTGTATTTCAGAAAGGCGGTTAGATACGGGTCGTCGGTTCCGATACCATCAGCCATTACCTGCATTTCCTCTTTCAGATAGGAGATGTTCGCTTCAAGCTGTTGTATCTGTTCTGCAATCTTGCCTTTCAAGCGGCGATATTCCTCTTTGGTAATCTCACCGCTTTTCCAATCAAGGTACAAGCTGTCGGAAGCGTCATTGTACTGTTTTAGCTGCTTCTCTGCCTGTTTCAAGGAATAGGATAATCTTTTGCTTTCCCGGTTGATAACAGGCGCGTTGTTAATCCGTTCAATTTCTTCTGCAAGCCGATCTACAAGGGCAATTTGCATTTGCAACGCTGCCAATACCGCGTTTTCCAACTTGTCTTGCCGGATAGAATGTTTGCTGCAAATCTTCTTATCGGTGTAGCTGCGGCAAGAGTAGTAGGCAATATCGCGGGCGGTTTTGCGCCGCATGGCCTTTTTGCAATCCGCGCAACGGACAAAGCCGGACATGAGATAGACTTCCTGTTTGCCGGGGGCTGTCCTTGTGTCGCGCTTATGTAGGGCTTGCGCTTTCTCGAATGTTTCCCTGTCAATAATCGCTTCGTGTGTGTTGGGGACGACAAACCATTCTTCTTCGGGGACGTTGATCTGCTTGTGTACTTTGTAGCTTATTACGCGGTTACGGCCTTGCACCATTACGCCCGTATAAACTTCATTCTGCAATATCCTTGCAATCGTGCTGGCAGACCACAAACCATCGTTTTTGTCGGAATTAGGGTTGTTATACTTAAAGCCTTTTTTCTTCTTATAGGCTTCGGGGTTCGGCTCTCCCATTTGGTTAAGCCGCTTTGCAATCCCCATTTTACTGTACCCCTCATTGACAAACCAATGATAAATGCTTTTGACAACTTCCGCTGCTTCTTCATCTACAATCAAGCTGTTTTTGTCGTTTGGGTCTTTCTTGTAGCCATAAGGGGCAAACGCGCCTATGAACTCGCCGCGCTCCCGTTTCATCTTGAATGTTTTGCGGATTTCTTCGGAAGTGGTCGCGGCAAACTGCTCATTGAACATTCCCCTAATAGGTACTTCAAGACCGCTTGCAGAATGGGGATTTGCGTAAGTGTCAATAAATGGCGTGCCTGTGCAAATAAACCTTGCGCCGTTAATGGGGATAAACTCCTCTAAAAACTTTTGCTGGTCGGCAAGGTTGCGGAAACCGCGTGCAAGGGATTTGATAATCATGCAGTTTACTTCTTTTCGGACAATGCAGCCCTCAAGCCGTTTGAAGTTTGGTCGCGCTGTGTCGGTGCCTGTCAATCCGTCGTCGGCAAACACGTCTACAATCACATAGGTTCCCGGCTCAAAATAGCTGTCTACAAAGTCGCGGAGTATCTTTTCTTGGTTGATAACACTCTCGCTTTCGTCCTCGTTGTCGTCCTCTCTGGATAGTCGAATGTATAGCCCAATTTTCCAAAACGGCTCTGCATAACTGCGTGCCATTTTGTCTTTGCGTATGCGGGGCATTATACCTCCTTTCCCCCTATAATTACGAGTTAATTATACCATTTTCGACCCGTAATCACAAGGTCTTTACCCGTAGGGTTAAGGGAAAGTCGGCGGTTATTTCAGACTTAAAAAGTAATCGCACAATGATTGTTTTAACGTTCTATCCTCTGCGACAAACCGTATTCTTACGGGCGTATCGCCGCAAAGAAAACAATACGGATTGACGATCTGCTCCAAGTAGCTTTGCATTTTTTTTGCTGCTGGCAAGGAACTGTCAATATGGATATTACGAATATCAACCAAAGTGCTGCGGTCAACCTGTGTAATATCAACATTTCTCATTTGTTGAAGTTGTAACTTGGTAATCATCTTCTTTCCCTCCCGGTTAGCGGCATAGTACAGAATATGCGCTCCGGCTTGTACGATATGAGAAATAAGGCTGAAACGGGCGGTTGTTAGCTGCAACCTCACGGGAGTTTCACCCCGGCCCATGCTTATGGGTGCGCCGCGCAATACTTTGAGGGTGTTCAACGCGGGAGTATCATTGTGCCGCCTTGTAT
>NZ_DBGCJQ010000023.1:0-7327 GCF_048354975.1 Massilistercora timonensis
CGGCTGTGGGACGCCCTGAAGAAGAAGGGGCTGTCCGAGCGGCAGCTGGATAAGATATGGAGCGGCAACGCGCTGCGGGTGATTCCTTAAAAGAGCCAGCCTGGAGGGAAGAATTTTCATTTTTTCGTAATTTCCTCTTTTCCAAACGGAAAACTTATGCTATAATGACGGAGTTCGCAGATGTAGTTCATCGGTAGAACACCAGCTTCCCAAGCTGGGGAGGCGGGTTCGACTCCCGTCATCTGCTTAAGAAGAGCCGGAAACGTTGAGGATTCAGCGTTCCCGGCTTATTTTGAAATAAGAACGGATGAGGAGGGACAGCATGAAAATAGTATTTCTGGACGCAAAAACCATCGGCGACGATATTGATCTGTCCGGTTTCGACCGGCTTGGTGAAGTGGTAAAATACGGATTTTCCACCTCGGAGCAGGTTCCGGAGCGGATCCGGGACGCGGATGTGATCATTGTTAATAAAGTACAGGTCAATGAATCCACCATCGGCGGCGCCGGGAATCTGAAGCTGGTATGCGTGACCGCTACCGGTACCAATAACCTGGACAAAGAATACCTGGACAGGCGGGGCATCGCCTGGAGAAATGTGGCGGGCTACTCTACGCAGTCGGTTGCCCAGCACACCTTCGCCATGCTGTTCTATCTGCTGGAGAAGCTGCGCTATTATGACGATTATGTGAAGGAAGGCCGGTATGTGAACGACACGGTTTTCACCCATTTCGAGGAGCGGTTCTTCGAACTTGCAGGGAAGCGCTGGGGGATCATCGGCCTGGGGGATATCGGGAGGCAGGTGGCTTCCATCGCGGAGGCCTTCGGGGCGGAAGTGGTGTATGCTTCGCCTTCCGGGGGAAAGCCGCAGGAAGGATACCATCAGGTGGATCTTGAGACGCTTCTTGCCACCTCGGACATCATTTCCGTCCATACGCCGCTGAACCGGTATACTCAGGGATTGATCGACGGGGAAGCGCTTGGCAGGATGAAGAAAAGCTGTATCCTCCTGAATCTGGCCCGGGGTCCCATCGTGGTGGAAGAGGATCTGGCCCGGGCGCTGGAAGAGGGGACGATCCGGGCGGCAGGTCTGGACGTGCTCTCGGTGGAGCCTATGAGTCCGGAGAATCCGCTGCTTCGGATCAAAGACAGCCGGAAGCTTTTTATCACGCCTCACATTGGCTGGGCCAGCGTGGAGGCCAGGACCCGGCTGATGGAGATCATCCTTATGCAGGTGAAGGAATTCTTTCAGATGTAACAGGATCGGAATAAAGAGAGAACGCGGACCAGTCAGATCTGGCCCGCGTTTTTGATAAATTCTTCCATTGCCCGGGTGACGAACCGGGTCTGTTTGTAATAGAAGAAGATGCTGCGTCTGGTCTGGGGATTGTCCAGCTTATAGAAGCAGCATTCCCGGGCGTCGGGGATATGCTTAAGGAGGGTGTCCCCTACAAAGGTGACGCCCATGCCGTAGCGACAGATGTTGAAGGCGGTTACCTGCTGGTCCAGTTTCAGGATCACATTGGGAGTGACGCCCTCGATCTGGCAGATCTTCTCTGCCCGGGAGCGGGTGTCGTTGCCGGAGCGCAGGAAGATAAAAGGTTCCCCGGCGAAATCCTGCAGTGAGATGCAGGGGAAATCCGTCTCCAGGTGCCGGTTTTGGCGGATGTCCTCAAGGGTCAGCTGACAGGCCTGGTTCTTCTGATTGGAGGAAAACGACCTGGGCACCGCCAGAAGAAGGGTTTCCTCCGCCAGAAAATGAGGATGGTAGACGGCTTCCGGGAACTGGCAGTTGTCGATCACCAGATCCAGGGAGCCCCGGAACAGCTGATCCATAAGCTGTGGGGTGTCCGCCTCTACCAGATGGATCTTCACCAGAGGGTACTTCCGGGTAAAACGGGCGATCATAGGCGGCAGGATATAAGAAGCGAAAAGATTACTCCCGCCGATGGCGATCTGGCCGGTCTTCAGTTCGTTGAGATCGTTAAGATAATTTTCAAACCGGTGCTGGATCTCCATGATCTCTTCCACAGAGCGGATATAATGTTCCCCGCACTCTGTAAGCTGGATGGGGCTTACGCTGCGGTCAAAGATGGGCGCGCCGATTTTCTCCTCCACCTTTTTGACGGCGGCGCTCAGAGAAGGCTGGCTGATATAAAGATTTGCCGCAGCTTTGGAAAAGCTTCGCTCTTTGTAGACTTCATAAATGTATTGCATGGAATGGAACATGGTTTTCGCCTCCCGGTAGGTTTCTATACAGTTTCATTATAAGCGGTGGAAAGGAAGAAGGCAATCAAGTTTAAGAGTATCTTAAGTTGCCTCCCGGGGGAGGCGTATTGTATAATGGAGTTCCGATAAGGAGAGATCCAGATGACGAAAGAGAAGAAATATTCCAGGCGAAAGCAGCAGGTAAAGCGGCAGATCCTTTTGATCGTGGTTGTGGCAGTCCTTGCGGTGGGATCCCTGGGTACTTATATAGTTCGGTCTTCTGCGGGAAAGCAGGAGGCGACAGAAGCGGCAGGGAGTCCGGGTGCGAAGACCGATACAGGCGCGCCGGAGGATCCCTCAGGAGGGGAGACACAAGAGGAGCGGCTTGCCCGGGTGAAAAGGACTGCGGTGGAGGAAAACTACCCGGAAGAAGTGGTGGAACTGCTGGACAAGAATGAAGAAACGGTGGAGTTCGTGGAAGCATATCCCAACAAAAAGGATTGCGCGCCTGCCAGGACCATCGGGACAGATCTGACGAAGGGGGAGATCCCGGAACTGATCCAGTGGGACGGACGGTGGGGGTATACATCCTATGGGACCAGCGTGGTGGCTGCCAGCGGCTGCGGCCCTACCTGTCTTGCCATGGTGGCGGCAGGGCTGACCGGCGACCCTTCTGTCACACCTGCCAGGGTGGCGGCTTACAGTGACAAGCACGGATATGTGGATGAGAATAACAATACCTACTGGCGGCTGATGAGCGAGGGCTGCAGGGATTTTGGGCTTTCCTGCTATGAAGGGGAGATCCGGGAGTCTGCGGTGGTCAGTGAGTTGAAGGCGGGGCACCCTGTTATCTGCAGTGTGGGGCCGGGGGATTTCACGGACAAGGGACATTTTATCGTACTGGCCGGCTGTGAGGACGGGAAGATCAAGGTGAACGATCCCTTCAGCCTGGCCAATACACAGAAACTGTGGGATTTTAAGCGCCTGAAGGGGCAGATCAAGGCGCTGTGGGTGTATTCGGCGGAAAAGTAGAGGAGAGAGATCCGGGAGTGGAGATTCCATTTCCGGATCTTTTTTTATTCATTATGAACAAAATCGGGAAAGAAAAATTGTGAAGAATTTAAGCTGTTATAGAATTGACAAACTTGTGTGCTCTGGTGTATCCTTTCTATAAAAGGACATATTAGGGACATGTCCCCAATTAAAGCGAGAAAGAGATGGCGGACTGGATCGAGGATTATCTTGCCAAAAGAGGTATTTCCTTCCAGTCTGACCATGCAGGGGAAGCCTATGGCGGAAACGGAAGAAACATAGTGGCTTTCATTCCCGGGACCAAAAAAGGGATCCCGCTTGGATTTGCGGCCCATATGGATCAGATCGAGCCCTGCAGGAATGTGAAAGCGATCCAGGAAGGAGACATCATCCGCACAGACGGGACTACTACCCTGGGCGGAGACGATAAATCCGGGATCACGGCGATCCTGGAAGCAGTGGAAGATCTTCTGGAGACAAACGCAGAGCACAGAGACATCTACCTGGTCTTCACTTCTTCGGAAGAGATCAGTATGATGGGTACAAAGCACATGGATCTTGACATGCTGCCCTGTAAGGATCTTGTGATCGCAGACGCTACCGGAGATACCGGCGTGATCGCTTATAAAGCGCCCGGCATGGAGGCGATCCGTGTGGTATTCCACGGGAAGAAAGCACATGCCGGTATCGAGCCGGAGAAAGGGATCAATGCCATCAAAGTGGCGGCGGAGGCTATCTTCCCATGCGGACGGACCGGAAGCTGTCCAAGCTGTACCGGGAGAATATGATCCGATACGGAGGCGCCGGGGAGGATTCCTTTGTAGAACTCTATGAGACGGCGGGATCCACGGATCTGGGGGATCTGTCCCAGATGAAGCCCTGTATGCATATCTGGACGGAAGGCGTGACAGGCGGACTTCATTCCAGAGATTACCGGATCGACGATCTGGAGAAAGCATATCTCCAGCCGGCGAAGATGCTGGCGCTGACGTTGATCGACCTTCTGTATGCAGATGCCGGGAAAGCAAAGCAGATACTGAAGGAATATGATCCAGTCTATACAAAAGAAGAATATCTTCATCTTCTAGAAGACAATTCCAGGGTTGAAATCTTTGATGCAACCGGCGTATAATGTCTGTAGAGATGCGGCGCGCATGGAAAGCGCGCCGTTTTTTTATCATTTGTAAGGAATATGGTGGGAAACATGCGGATCGGGATCATCGGACCGGAATCCTCCTGTCAGATCATTGAGAAATACATCAGACAGCTGGATCCTGAAGTTGAAGTAAAAAGTTATCCAAAGGAAAGAGTCAATGCCTGTGCCTCTGTGACAGAAACCTGTATGGAGGAATGCGATGCCATCCTTTTCTCCGGGTGCGCGGTGGAAAGCTTCGTGACGGAGGAGATCGAGGTGCGAAAGCCCTATACTTCCGTGGAGAAATCAGTGATCAGTGTTGCCGGCGCCTTTGTGGAGATGCAGAAAAAAGGCATGGAGTTGGATGCCTTCAGCATTGATGTGGTGGAGAACCACCTGATCGAAGATCTGCTGGAGGCGTTCCATATCCTTGCCAGGAATATTTACTCCAGCTCCTTCCAGCCCGGGGTGGACGAGGAAGAGTATATCCGGTGGCACAGCCGGCTTCAGAGGGAGGGCAAGACCAAGGTGGCCCTCACCGCATTTGCGTGGGTGTACGCCAAGCTCAGAGAAGAAGGGTTAAACGCCATATACCTGGACCCTACAAGGATGATGGTCCGCCATGCCCTGGAGAAGCTGAAAGGCGCATACGCCCTGAACCGGGCGGAATATTCCAGGATCTCTGTGGCGATCCTTCAGCTTGAGAACCTGGAACGGCAGGAGGAAAACTATTACCAGACGATGCTGGAGAAGACGGAGGTTGAAAAGGAGATCATCCAGTATGTGAAATCTGTCCAGGGAGCGGTCTTTGAGTTTGGAAGAAAAGAGTATGTGATCTTCGCAAACGCCGGACTTCTGGGAGAGAAGAAGCATCAGAGCGGCATCCTGAAGCTGCAGCAGGATATCCGGAAGAAGGGGATCTGTATGAACGCAGGCATCGGGATGGGGATCACTGCCTACCGGGCGGAGACCAATGCCCGGGATGCCCTTGCTTATGGGATGAAAAGAAACCGGCAGGAAATCTATTGCATCAATGCGGAAAATGTTATGGAAGGTCCCTTTGGACAGGAGCAGCAGTTGAAATACGAGCTGATCTCCTCTGATCCGAAGATCCGGGATATTGCGGCAAGGACCGGATTGAGCGAAAGGTCTGTCTTAAAGATCATGGCGATCGCACAAGCCCGGAAGAGTTATGTCTTTGACGCCCATGAGCTTGCGGATTGCCTGGAAGTGACGGCCCGCAGCGCCAGAAGGATCATGAACAAGATCATGGATGCAGGCCTGGGAAAAGTCTATGCAAAGGAAACGGCGTCTGCAGGAGGACGGCCAAAGACTTTGATCGAGATCTTGTTCTGATCAGTTTGAAAGGAATGACGGAATTGAATCAAGAAATGAAATATGTGCTCAGGCGCTATCTGATCCTTATGATCGGCCTTGCGGTCATGGCGGTGGGAGTTGCCTTTTCCATCAAGGCGGATCTGGGGACTTCTCCTGTCTCCAGTGTCCCCTATGTGATCAGTTTATTTACGCCTCTGACGGTGGGGACAGTGACTATTCTGATGCACGGTGTGTTCATCCTGATGCAGATCCTGATCCTGAGGAAGGATTATCATCTCATCCAGCTGATGCAGCTTCCGGCTGCATTTTTCTTTGGCTATCTGACGGATTTCGGCGTGTGGGCGCTCCAGGGGATCCACTACGGCAGTTACTGGCAGCAGTGGATATTCTGCGTGATCGGGATATTGCTGCTGGGCGTTGGCGTATTCCTGGAGGTGAAGGCGGGAGTGGTAGTCCTGGCCGGAGAAGGGCTGGTCCTTGCCATCTGTCAGGTACTTCCGGTAAAATTTGGAAATATGAAGGTGGCCTTTGACGTGGCCCTGGTGGTGACGGCCTGTGTCCTGGGACTTGTTTTTACCGGACAGATCCAGGGCGTGCGGGAAGGAACTGTGGCTGCAGCCATCCTGGTGGGGCAGATCGCGAAACGGCTGGGGAAGCTTATGGAGAGATGGAAACTGGAAGATCTGTAGGCAGAGGCCTGCTTCTTAGATGAGAGAGAAACGGATGTGAAGATCGGATGACAACAGACATGACAGAAGGGAAGATCGTCCCTCAGCTTACAGGATTTGCGATACCGCTGGTACTGGGCAACCTGTTCCAGCTTACCTACAATGCTGCGGACTCGGTGATCGTGGGAAAATTTGTGGGCGAGGAAGCTCTGGCGGCGGTGGGGACCGCCGGCCCCATTATGAATATGATCATTCTCTTTATCAGCGGGATGTGCATGGGCGCAGGGATCCTGATGAGCACTCAGTACGGGGCCAGAAGATATGACCGTCTGCGGCGGCAGATCAGCACTACGCTGCTGGGAGGGCTTGCGTTTTCCGCAGTGACCGCCCTGATCCTGATCCTGGCCGCCAGGCCGCTGCTTGCTCTTTTGCAGGTGCCGGCGGATATCCTGGAGGCGTCGGTTTTATATCTGCGGATCATATTCACAGGTCTTTTGTTCACCTTTGTGTATAACTTTTTCTCCAACACCCTGCGTGCCCTGGGGGACAGCGTGGCGCCGCTCTATTTTCTGATCATCAGCGCGCTGTTCAATATCGGGCTGGATCTTCTGTTTATCGTGGTCTTCGGATGGGGTGTGGCAGGAGGCGCTGCGGCTACGGTGTTAAGCCAGGGGATCTGCTGTCTCTTCAGCGTGATCTATATTAAGAAGAAGGTGCCGCTTCTGTGCCTGGGGAAGGAGTGGAGGGTCTTTGACCCGTCTGTCCTGTGGCGGACCTTTACCTACGGGATCACCAGCGCGCTGCAGCAGATGTGTATCCAGCTGGGGAAGATCTGCGTGCAGACGGTGGTGAATGTACAGGGGGTAGCCTTTATCGCCGCATTTACCGCTATTAACCGGGTGGATGACTTTGCCATGACTCCGCAGGGGAATATCGCCCATGCGGC
>NZ_DBGCJQ010000024.1:0-22840 GCF_048354975.1 Massilistercora timonensis
CGCAGAACCCCTTCTTCAAATTCTCTGTTGTGTACGATCCCGATGTTCTTAAGATTTAAGTTGTTGGAAGCCAGGATGGTGGCAATGGCCGCGATCCCGCCGGCTTCGTCGATAATGTCGCAGTAGACGGCAAAGGATTTCTTGATAGGTCCGGCGGAAGCGGAGGGGAAGGAGTTCCGGTAATTCCGGGAGGTGTCGAAGAGATCGTAGATCCCCTGTTCGTCTGCCTGGTCAACCAGTTCCTTTACCTGGGTCAGGTCCTGGATATACGAATCCAGGATCTGAGAAATATTTTCCCTGTTCTTGACGCAGATGTGCTGCCACATGGTGGGAGAGGAAGAAGCGATACGGGTGATGTCCTTGAATCCTCCCGCCGCCAGATTCTTCATCAGCTCCGTCCGGGTGTCGTGGTCCCGGACGAAATTCACCAGGCTGGCAGCGATGAGATGAGGCAGGTGGCTGATGGCTCCTGTGACATAATCGTGTTCCTCCGGCTCCATGACCACTGGGATGGCCCGCAGCTGTTCCACGAATTTAGAGAAGCGGTCTGTCTTTTCCTGTGGGATCCCCGGAGATGGCGTCAGCACATAATAGGCGTTCTCGATCAGCATGGCCTTGGAGTTGGCGTATCCGCTCTTCTCACTTCCGGCCATGGGATGTCCGCCGATGAAATATCCGTTAAGGCCAAGCCTCCGGGCTTCCCGGTGGATGTCCGACTTCACACTGCCCACATCAGTAAGGATACAGTCCTCATCCAGGTAGCCGCTCAGCTGTTTCAGATAGGCGGTGTTGTAGGAAACCGGTGCGCACAGGAAGAGATATTCACAGTTCTTAAAGTTCTCGTCGATGGAAGAGACCGCCACGTCAATGACAGACTCCTGGGTGGCCAGGGCCAGTGCCTCCTTATTCTTATCAAAAGCAACGATCTCTGCATCGGGGACAAATTGACGGATCGCTTTGGCGATAGATCCTCCGATCAGCCCGAGACCGATAAAGCCGAATTTACGCTGCATAGAGTGCCTCCTTCTTTAAGTGGGGACGTGGTATTTTCGAAAATACCACGTCCCAGATTGATTTTACCCTGTCCCCTTTTGATTGTCAAAACATATTTCATTGTAAATTCTGCATAAATCAGTTGTAAATTGTTTGGTTTTTTAGTACAATATAGCCATGAGATTTTACTAAGGCAAGGAGGCTAGCTTATATGAAAGTTTACAGAACGGACGAGATCAGAAACGTGGTCCTGCTGGGACACGGAGGAAGCGGAAAGACCAGCCTTGTAGAGGCTATGGCCTACGTGTCGGGAGCGATCAGCCGGATGGGCAAGGTTGCGGACGGCAACACGATCAGCGATTTTGATAAAGAAGAGCAGAGGCGTGATTTTTCTATCAGCACGACGCTGGTTCCCATCGAGTGGGAGAAGGCGAAGATCAATGTGCTGGACACCCCGGGATACTTTGATTTCGTGGGCGAGGTAGAGGAAGCGGTCAGCGCGGCGGATGCGGCAGTGATCGTGGTTTCCGGCAAGGCCGGCGTGGAAGTGGGAACGGAGAAGGCATGGGAACTGTGCGACAAGTATAACCTTCCCCGTATGATCTATGTGACAGAGATGGACGTGGACGACGCCAGCTTCCGTCAGGTGGTACAGGACCTGACCGACCGCTACGGCAAGGTGATCGCGCCTCATTTCCAGCCGATCCGTGAGAATGAGAAGCTGGTGGGATACGTGAACATCATCAAGAACGCGGGACGCCGTTACACCGGCATCGGCCAGAGAGAAGAGTGCGAGATCCCGGATTACTGTAAACCAAACCTGGAGATCTACCGGGAGAAGCTTCTGGAAGCGGTGGCGGAGACCAGCGACGAGTTCATGGAGCGGTATTTCGCAGGCGAAGAGTTCTCCGTAGAGGAGATCCGGGCGGCCATGCGTACGGAAGTGATGGACGGAAGCATCGTTCCGGTGGCAATGGGCTCCAACATCCAGGCTCAGGGCGTAGCCAACCTCCTGTCCGACATCGTGCGGTTCTTCCCCAGCCCGGACTGCCGGGAGTGCGCGGGCATCAACCGCAAGACCAATGAGATCTATCAGGCGGACTATGATTTCGCGAGAGCAAAATCCGCCTATGTATTCAAGACTATGGTGGATCCGTTTATTGGAAAATATTCTTTCATCAAGGTCTGCTCCGGCGTGCTGAAGGGAGACGACACCCTTTACAACGCAGATACAGAGACCGAGGAAAAGCTTGGCAAGATCTACACCATGGTGGGAAATAAACCGGTGGAGGTCAGCGAGCTGTTCGCGGGAGATATTGGTGCCATTGCCAAACTGGCCAACACCAGGACCGGAGATACCCTCTCCACCAAGACGGCTCCCATCCTCTATGGAAGGACCGAATACTCCAAGCCTTATACTTATATGAAGTACGTGGTGAAAAATAAAGGGGATGAGGACAAGGTATCCCAGGCCCTTCAGAGAATGATGGCGGAAGACGTGACCCTGAAGGCAGTCAACGACAGCGAGAACCGCCAGACACTGCTCTACGGCATGGGCGATCAGCATCTGGAGATCGTGGCCAGCAAGCTGGCGGCCAGATATAAATGTGAGATCACGCTGGAGACACCTAAGGTTGCCTTCCGCGAGACCATCCGCAAGAATTCCGATGTGGACACTAAGTATAAGAAACAGTCCGGCGGCCACGGCCAGTATGGACATGTTAAGATGAAATTCGAGCCCTCCGGCGACCTGGAGACTCCTTACGTATTCGAAGAGACCGTTGTGGGAGGCGCGGTTCCCAAGAACTACTTCCCGGCGGTGGAGAAGGGACTTCAGGAATCTGTGGTGAAGGGACCTCTGGCCGGTTATCCGGTTGTTGGCGTGAAGGCGACCCTCTACGATGGATCCTATCATCCGGTAGACTCTTCTGAGATGGCCTTCAAGACAGCTACCAGCCAGGCCTTCAAGAAGGGCTTTATGGAGGCGTCTCCGGTACTCTTAGAGCCAATCGCCTCTGTGAAGGTAACGGTTCCGGACGATTACACCGGCGACGTGATGGGCGACCTCAATAAGAGAAGAGGCCGCGTGCTGGGAATGAACCCGGTGGCAGGCGGATATCAGGAGATCGTGGCGGACGTTCCCATGACCGGAATGTTCGGATACTGCACCACCCTTCGCTCCATGACGGGAGGCAGAGGAACCTATTCCTATGAGTTCGCACGCTATGAGCAGGCGCCATCCGATGTACAGGAAGCGGAGATCGCGAAGCGGGCAGAAGAAGAGTAAAGATTTTGTTCAGAATTGAAAAAGCCGTCTGGTGAACCTTCACCGGACGGCTTTTCTGCGCGGTTTCCAAGGGGTTTGAAAAGGAGAAAAAATGGGGAAATTGACTCTTTTTTTTGTAATATAAAAGTGCTATAATCTACATTACTGTAAGTACGCTTACACTTATTATCCATCAAGGATTCTATATTACAGTGAGGGTAAAGAGATGAAGATTGTGATTATCGGTGACGGTAAGGTCGGACATAAGCTGACGACAGAGTTATCCGAAGAAGACTATGACATCGTACTGATCGATCAGAATGAAGGGAAACTGAAAGAAGCGCTCAATGAGCTTGATATTTTCTGCATCACGGGAAATGGCGTTGATGCGGAGATCCAGAAGCAGGCGGACGTGCCCCATGCGGACCTGGTGATCGCCTGCGCGTCTACAGACGAGCTGAATATGTTAAGCTGTCTGATCGCCAGAAGGCTGGGGGCGAAACACACTATCGCCCGGGTGCGCAACCCTATCTATTACCGGCAGATCGGTCTTCTCAAAGAAGACCTGCACTTAAGTATGGCAGTCAACCCGGAGCTGACTGCGGCAAATGAGATCGCAAGGGTGTTACTGTTCCCCCAGGCCGACAAGGTAGAAACCTTTATGAAGGAGCGGGTGGAACTGATCGAGTTCCCGCTGCGGGATGAGAGCAAGCTTGTGGGGCTGTCCCTGGCAGAAGTCTACCGGAGGTTTCAGATCAAGATCCTGGTGTGCGCGGTAAAGCGGGGCAATGAAGTCTACATCCCGGACGGAGAGTTTATCCTCCAGCAGGGGGATAAGCTTCATATCGCGGCCACCCATCAGGACCTGAAGAATTTCTTCAAATCCATGGGTAAGAAGACCATGAAGATCCGCAACGTGCTGATCTGCGGAGGCGGACACCTGTGCTTCTACCTGACTCATCAGCTTCTGCAGACGGGAATGCAGGTGAAGATCATCGAGAAAGATGAGGCAAGGTGCGAGTTCCTCTGCGAGACCTTCCCCAAGGCAACTATCATCCATGGGGACGCCACTGACCATGAACTTCTGCTGGAGGAGGGGATCCAGGAGGCGGACGCCATGATCGCCCTCACCGGTATGGATGAAGAGAATATCATCATGTCTCTTTTTGCCAAGACCCAGGGCGTGGAGAAGATCATCGCCAAGGTCAATGAAGACAGCAGAGCCCAGATGGTGGAGGGAATGGGCATTGACAGCATCATTTCCGCCAAGTCCGCTACAGCGGACGCCATCATGAGCTATGTGCGGGCCAGGAAGAATTCCTACAGCAGCGCCAATGTGGAGACCATGTACCAGCTGGTACATGGCAAAGTGGAAGCCCAGGAGTTCATCATCCGCAAGGAGGCGCCTTTCACTAATGTTCCGCTGAAAGACCTGAAGACCAAGCCTAACAACCTGATCGCCTGTATCGGACGGAAACGGCAGATCATCATTCCCAACGGTGAGGACCACCTGGAAGTGGGAGACAGCGTGATCGTCGTGACCAAGGGACATGTGATCGACAGTTTTACAGATATACTGGCATAGGAGTTAGAGGGAAAAGCGATGAACATTAAGATGACCTTTTACATATTAGGAAAGATGCTTGGCATGGAAGCACTTCTTCTTTTGCTGCCCGCTTTTGTGGGGCTGATCTATCAGGAAGAAAGCGCGGTTTATTTTGTAATCACAGCCGCGGTCATGGGAGTGCTCTTCCTGCTGACGGGTATACGCAAACCGGCCAACCGCAAGATCTACGGGAAGGAAGGGATGGTGATCGTGGCCCTTACCTGGATTTTATGGTCCCTGTTTGGCGCTATGCCCTTTACCCTGTCCGGAAGCATTCCCAGCTACGTGGACGCTTTTTTTGAGACGGTTTCCGGGTTTACCACCACAGGATCTACCATCCTGGCGGACGTGGAGGCTCTGCCTCAGTGCATGCTCTTCTGGAGAAGCTTTACCCACTGGGTAGGCGGCATGGGCGTGCTGGTGTTTGCCATGATGCTGACCAATATGGAGAAGACCAGTATGCATCTTATGCGGGCAGAGGTGCCCGGCATGGAGAAGGATAAGCTGGTGCCCAGGATGAAGGAGTCTTCCCGGATCCTGTACGGCATGTATCTGGGACTGTCTGTTATCCTGGTGATCCTTTTGCTTCTTGGCGGCATGAACCTTTTCGACAGTCTGATCCACATGTTCGGCACGGCGGGAACCGGCGGATTCTCTAACTATGCCATCAGCGTGGGGCATTTTGACAGCGCGTATATTGATGTGGTGCTTTCCATCTTCATGATCTTATTCGGGGTCAACTTCGGACTTTATTTTCTCCTGCTTACCCGGGAGTTTAAGCCGGTGTGGAAGAATGAGGAGCTGCGGGCTTATCTTCTGATCATCACCATCGCCACACTTCTGATCGCGGTCAATATCAACGGGGACTATCCTAATTTCCTGCAGTCGGTACGGTTTTCCCTGTTCCAGGTGGCTTCTATCATCACGACCACCGGATTTGCCACCACGGACTTTAACTACTGGCCTATGTTCTCCAAGTGTATCCTGATGACTCTGATGGTGATCGGAGCCTGCGCGTCCTCCACCGGAGGCGGTATCAAGGTATGCCGGGGACTGGTAGTGTTAAAGACCATCAAGCAGGCGGTCAAGCAGATGCTGCATCCCAAATCTGTCAGCCTGATCCGGGTAAATGATAAAAAGATGAGCCCGGAGACCTTGAAGAATGTCTATTCCTATCTGATGGCCTACGCGGTGATCGCAGTGGGATCGGTGATCCTGGTGGCCATCGACAATATGGATATGGAGACCACCATCAGTGCGGTGATGACCACGCTGAACAATGTAGGCCCGGGATTTGGGGTGGTAGGTCCCATGGGAAGCTTCGCGGACTACTCCGCTTTCTCCAAGATCATCTTCAGCTTTGACATGCTGGTGGGACGTCTGGAGATCTTCCCCTTCCTGATCCTGTTCACGGCGTTTGCCTGGAGAAAGAAATTCTAACCTGGGAGGAAAGGTATGAAAAAGAAATGGAAACTTACGGCCGTCCTGGCCGTGATCCTTCTGGCAGGGCTTTACTATTATATAGCCCTGCCGGTTGTTAATATCCACTCAACCGAGACCTGGTTTATGATCATCCTGTTACTGGTGATCCTTACAGTCCTTTATACCCTGCGCCGCAGGATCCCAAGAGAGGATCTGCGCGGGGATAAAGGACTGCGGGTTTTTATCGGGGTGATCCTGGTAGTGGGTGTGGTCTATCTTGTGGGGACTTTGCTGTCTTCGCCTATCATCAACGCCAGGAAGTATCAGCAGCTGATGAAGGTGGAAGAGGGGGATTTTACCGAGGACATCGAGGAACTGTCCTTTGACAAGATCCCTCTTCTTGACAAGGATACGGCGGAGCTTCTGGGAGACCGGAAGATGGGAAGTATGGTGGATATGGTGTCTCAGTTCGAGGCGGACGATATCTACAGCCAGATCAATTATCAGGACAACCCGGTGCGGGTGACTCCGCTTAAATACGCCAGCCTGATCAAGTGGCTCACCAACCAGTCGGAGGGGATCCCTGCCTATATCCGGATCAACATGGCCACCCAGAGTACGGAACTTGTGACTCTGGAGGAAGGGATGAAATATACCACCAGTGAGCACCTGAACCGGAACATTTACCGGCATCTCCGGTTCGCCCACCCCACCTATATGTACGGAGAGCTGAGCTTTGAGATCGATGAGGAGGGGGTTCCCTACTGGATCGCTCCGGTGAAGAAGTTCAACATCGGTCTGTTCGGCGGCGAGACAGTGGGCAAGGTGGTGATCTGCAACGCCATCGACGGTTCCATGAAGACTTATGATATCGAGGACGTTCCCCAGTGGGTGGACCGGGCATATTCCGCGGACCTTCTGGTAGAACTGTTTGATTATTACGGCACGCTGAAACACGGGTTCTTCAACAGCATCTTAAGCCAGAAAGACTGCCTGAAGACCACGGAAGGCTACAACTATCTGGCCATCGACGACGATGTGTGGATGTATACCGGCGTGACTTCCGTCAATGGTGACCAGTCCAACGTGGGATTCGTGCTGGCCAACCAGCGGACCATGGAGACCCGGTATTACGAGGTGGAGGGGGCCACCGAGACCTCGGCCATGTCCTCGGCGGAAGGCCAGGTGCAGAACCTGAAATACAAGGCCACCTTCCCGCTGCTTCTCAACATTTCCGGAGAGCCCACGTATTTCATCGCCTTAAAGGACGATGCGGGGCTGGTGAAGAAGTACGCCATGGTAAATGTCCAGAAGTACCAGATCGTAGCCATCGGCGACAGTGTGAGCCAGTGTGAGGAGAATTATCTGGACCTGCTTGCCAGCAATGGCATCGGGAAAGGAGAGGACAGTGGCGAGAAAGATGTGCTCACCATAAGCGGGCGGATCACGAAGATCGCCCAGGCAGTGGTGGAGGGCAATTCCCATTACTATCTGATGGTGGAAGGCTCTCAGGAGATCTTCGATGTCTCCGTGGCGGAGTATCTGGATATTATCCGGTATGAAGTGGGAGATGAGATCACCATGGAATATCAGACAGGGGGCAAGGCCAATGTGGTCCTGTCTCTGGAAGGGACGGAAGAGTAATGGGCTTAAGTACCCTCCTGGCGGAAGAGATCGCAGCCATGGCCCTGGCGGCTGTGGTGGGCTGGGTTGTGGTTCGGATCGGCCTGTTTGAGGCCCGGGAGAGTGAAGTGATCTCCAGGATCGCGGTCTATATCTGTTCCCCCTGTATTGTGGTCACTGCCTTTCAGATGGAGATCACTGCAGAGAAGGTGACAGGGCTTTTCCTGGCATTTGTGGCGGCAGTGCTGGTACATATTTTCCTGATCCTTGTGATGCGGGCGGCAAAGAAACCGCTGGGTCTTCAGAAGATCGAGCGGGCTTCCGTGATCTATACCAATGCGGCCAACCTGACCATCCCGCTGGTGGCGGCGGTGCTGGGAGAGGAGTGGATCTTCTACACATCCGCTTTTATCATCGTACAGACGGTGTTGTTCTGGTCCCACGGGCTGACGCTGATCATACCGGGGGAAGGGAAGAACTGGAAGAAGATCTTCCTGAATCCCAACATCATCGCAGTGGGGATCGGATTATTCCTGTTTGTCACCAAGATCCGCTTCCCTGTGGTGATCGCTACGACAGTCTCCGGATTCGGGGATATGATCGGTATGATCAGTATGCTGGCGGTGGGGATGCTGATCGGCGCCATGGATCTAAGAGAGGTGTTTGCCGCCAAAAGGGCATACTTTGTGTGTCTGCTCCGCCTTCTTCTGCTCCCGGGGCTTGTAGCGGTATGCTTTGCCCTGGCGGTATGCGGCGGGGCACATCCGGAAGCAGAGTATATCCTGATGGTGGTCCTGGTGGCCACAGCCGCGCCCCCGGCGGTGATGCTCACCCAGACCTCCCAGACTTACGGGGGAGATCCCCGGTACGCCAGTATCATCAATGTGATGGGGTCGGTCTTATGTATCGTGACCATCCCGCTGATCATCGCGCTCTATGAATATCTGATCCTGTTGCTGCAGTAAAAAAGAGGATGTCCGAAACCGGTTCAGGGTTTGAAACATCCTCTTGTTTTTTCTCTTATTTATTCTCTATCCTGTTAATTCAGGAAATTGCAGCCTTCCAGAGAGGATAACTCCTCCTTGGCTGCGCTTATGCTGATGCAGAAATCGATGCCGCACTCTGTGGAGATTCTCTTCACACGCTCGATGAACTCAGGAATGTTCTCCAGAGAAATGTCTGCGTGCTTCAGGATGCCATCGATGAAAATGCTCTCAATATCATGGTTGGCGCTGCACATTCCATACAGAAATCCAATATATTCATCTGTGTTCTGGATTGCCGGGTAATCATCCATACAGATCGTACGGATGTCGAATGCCACACTTGCCGTGTCGCGGTGAGTCTTCTTGATAAATACTACATTTCCGTTGCTTTCTTTGGCTTTCAGATTTGCCTGCTCAATCATTTGCTGTGTCTTTCCGCTGCCTTTCGGGCCTGCTAATAAATTTACCATGGCGACCTCTCCTTTATGTACCATATTTTACTGAAATTTTCAGTACGGTTAACTTATATTTATTATACACGAAAGGGGTGGATGGAACAAGGGAAAATATCGGGAAATACTACTTGACTTATTTTAAGCATCTCTTTATAATAATTGAGAAATGTGTAAAAAACCGTGAAGAGGAATATTAAGAGTCGGTCCTTTTCAAGAGAGCTGCCGGACGGTGCGAGGCAGTACAGGACGTCTCCCAACTGGCCTCGGAGTTCTCCGGCTGAACCGTTTTAGTAGGCAGGAGCGGGTCTTCCCGTTATCGAAGGAAATGAGTGCGCATGGACCAGGGGCCCGTGTGAAGAAGAGTGGTACCACGGAAATCAGGTCTTTTCGTCTCTTTGGAGAGGAAAAGGCTTTTTTTATGTCAGCAGAAAGTGAGGAGTGCGAAAAAATGGCAAAAGTACCTTATAATCATAAGGCGATCGAGAAGAAATGGCGGGAGAACTGGGAGAAGAACCCGGTGAACCCCAAGGTGGACGAGAAGGGAAATCCCAAGGAGAAATACTACTGCCTGGATATGTTCCCCTACCCCTCCGGAAACGGCCTCCATGTAGGACACTGGAGAGGCTATGTGATCTCCGATGTGTGGAGCCGGTATAAGCTGCAGCAGGGCTACTACATCATCCATCCCATGGGATGGGACGCATTCGGACTTCCGGCGGAGAACTACGCCATCAAGATGGGAGTTCACCCGGCAGTTTCCACCGCGGAGAACGTAAAGCATATCAAGGAGCAGATCAATCAGATCGCGGCCCTCTATGACTGGGATATGGAAGTTAATACCACGGATCCGGATTACTACAAGTGGACCCAGTGGATCTTCGTGAAGATGTTTAAAGAAGGGCTTGCCTACGAGAAGGAGTTTCCCATCAACTGGTGTCCTTCCTGTAAGACCGGCCTGGCCAACGAGGAAGTAGTCAATGGAAAATGTGAGCGCTGCGGCGCGGAAGTGACCAAGAAGAACCTGCGTCAGTGGATGCTGAAGATCACCGCCTACGCGGAGCGCCTGTTAAATGACCTGGACAAGCTGGACTGGCCGGAGAAGGTTAAGAAGATGCAGACCGACTGGATCGGCAAATCCTACGGCGCGGAAGTGGATTTCCCGGTGGAGGGAAGAGAAGACAAGATCACAGTCTACACCACCCGTCCGGACACCCTCTATGGAGCCACCTTCATGGTGCTGGCGCCGGAGCATGCCCTGGCGAAAGAACTGGCTACAGACGAGACCAGGGAAGCGGTGGAGCGCTACATCTACGAGGCCTCCATGAAGTCCAACGTAGACCGGATGCAGGACAAGGAGAAGACCGGTGTGTTCACGGGAAGCTATGCCATCAATCCGCTGAACAATGAGAAGGTGCCGATCTGGCTGTCCGACTACGTACTGGCTGATTACGGTACCGGAGCCATCATGTGTGTGCCGGCTCACGACGACCGTGACTTTGAGTTTGCTACCAAGTTTGGAATCCCAATCATCCAGGTTATCTCCAAGGATGGGAAGGAGATTGAAAATATGACGGAAGCCTACACCGAGGCCTCCGGTATCATGATCAATTCCGGCGAGTGGAACGGTATGGAGTCTTCCGTCCTTAAGAAGGAAGGCCCCCATATCATCGAGAAGAAAGGCATTGGACGCGCCACTGTCAACTACAAGCTGCGTGACTGGGTATTCTCCCGTCAGCGTTACTGGGGCGAGCCCATCCCGATCATCCACTGTCCCAAGTGCGGCAATGTGCCGGTGCCGGAAGAAGAGCTTCCGCTGCGGCTGCCGGAGGTAGAGTCCTATGAGCCTACCGGAACCGGAGAGTCTCCGCTGGCGGCCATCGACGAGTGGGTGAACTGCAAGTGTCCGGTCTGCGGGGCGGACGCCAAGCGGGAGACCAACACCATGCCTCAGTGGGCAGGTTCCTCCTGGTATTTCCTGCGCTATGTGGACAACCACAATGATAAAGAACTGGTTTCCAGGGAGAAGGCGGACGCCATGCTCCCGGTAGATATGTATATCGGCGGCGTAGAGCATGCGGTGCTCCACCTTCTGTACGCGCGGTTCTACACCAAGTTCCTGTGCGACATCGGAGTGGTGGATTTTGACGAGCCCTTCCACAAGCTGTTTAACCAGGGCATGATCACCGGCAAGAACGGGATCAAGATGAGTAAGTCCAAAGGAAACGTAGTCTCTCCGGATGATCTGGTAAGAGATTACGGCTGCGACTCCCTGCGGATGTACGAGCTGTTCGTAGGACCTCCGGAGCTTGACGCAGAGTGGGACGACCGGGGGATCGACGGCGTCAACCGGTTCCTGAAGCGTCTGTGGAACCTGGTTCAGGACAGCAAGGATGCGGATATCCAGGCGAGCAAAGATATGATCAAGGAGCGCCACCGTCTGGTGTACGATATCACCACCCGTCTGGAGAGCTTCAGCCTGAACACCGCCATTTCCGGTTTCATGGAGCACAACAATAAGCTTCTGGAGATCGCCAAGAAAGAAGGGGGTATCGACAAAGAGACCCTGTCCACCATGGCAGTTCTCCTGTCACCCTTCGCGCCTCATATCGCAGAGGAGATCTGGGAGCAGCTGGGCCATGAAGGAAGCGTATTCCGTGCCGGCTGGCCCACCTATGACGAAGAGGCCATGAAGGATGACGAGATCGAAGTGCCGGTACAGATCAACGGCAAGACCCGGGCAGTGATCTCCATTTCCGCGGACATCTCCAAGGAAGACGCCATCGCAGCCGGTAAAGCCGCCGTGGCCGACAAACTGACCGGAACCATCGTCAAAGAAATTTACGTACCAAAGAAGATCATAAATATTGTGCAAAAATAGGCAGTGCGGATAAAATAAGAGATGGAATTACCCTGCTTGCAGGAGTAAGGCCATCTCTTGTTTTATCCATAGGGCGTATGCCCGTCAAGCGAGAAGAAGCGAAGCGGAATCGAGCTTGTGCACTGCCGCACAGCCAGTGCGGCGTATGCCCGACAAGCGAGAAGGAGCGAAGTGGAATCCAGCTTGTGCCTCCTTTCCATCCACTCCCGGATGTGCTATACTGTAGCGGACGGAAGAATATTCTTCAGGAGATGGACGCAATGAATCGAAGCGACGGGAAACCCAAGGTTTATAACAAATCTCATAAAACAAAGTGGAAGATCGGCATGACGCTGATGAACATCCTGGACCGGAAGCCGCTGGATAAGATCCGGGTGCAGGAGATCTGCGACAGTGCGGACATCCACCGGAGCACCTTCTATAAGCATTTTGGCAGTGTGTTTGACGTGGTGAGCTTTATGACAGAAGAGATCACCGGAGAACTGACTGCCCAGATGGACCATGCGGACCGGAGGCAGGATTACATGGATTCTTTGGTGAACTTTTATGTGAAATACGGCCGGGCGCTGCGCAATCTCTTCCAGACCAAGTACCGGGAGATCCTGGAGCTTCAGATGCAGACCACGCTGGAGCAGTATTATATGAAGCTTCTGAAGCTGATGAAGCCGGACATCGACAAGGATATGCCGCTGAAATGGCTGGCCCGGTATCATGCGGCGGGGATCATGGCTGTGGGGATCTCCCTCTGGGACGAGGAAATGGATGAAAAGCGTTTGCGGGAAAAACTTCCTGTTTTTTATCAGAATCTGTTTTAATAAAAGTATACAATTTTGATATAATTGTATACTTTTATTATTTTTTGCATATTTGTTGATTTTTTCGGGGATAAAATTCCAGTAAAATGGTAAGACAGGTATTAATGAACAGAGACTGAAAAAAGCGTATGGAAGAGGGCGGAACATGGGACAGATCAGGATCATTACGGACACAGCTTCGGATATCACCAGGCAGAGGGCGGAAGAGCTGGATGTGATTGTGGTTCCGATTTCTATCAAATTTGGAGAGACAGAGATGCCGATGGAGAGCGAGGAAGATTTCCATCGGTTTTTCCGGCGCCTGGCTGAGGAGAAGGAACTTCCCACCACCAGCCAGCCTTCGCCGGAGCTTTATCTGAAGGAATATAATGAGGCGAAGGAGAAGGGAGAGGACGTTCTGGTGCTGACCCTGTCTTCAGGCTTAAGTGGCACTATCAACGCGGCCCGTCTTGCCAAAGATATGTGCGGGTATGACCGTATTTTTATCGTGGATACCAGACAGGCCATCATCCCTCAGCAGATGCTGGTGGAGTACGCGGTTCGGCAGCGGGCTCAGGGAGTTGGCGCAGAAGAGATCGCAGAGAAGATCGAGGACGTGAGAGACCGGATGGTGGTCTGCGGCGTTCTGGACACTCTGACCTATCTGCGGAAAGGCGGGAGGATTCCGCCGGGATTTGACGTGCTGGGCAACGTGCTGAAGATCAAGCCGGTGATCGAGCTCAAAGACGGGATCCTGGTGAAGCTGGGAGTGGCCCGGGGCATGCGTAAGGGCAAGGATTTCCTTTTCCGGGAATATGAAGCCTGCGAGATCGACGAAGAGTGGCCGGTGGTGACCGGTTATACCTACGACAGAGAAAGCGGCGAGAAGTTCCGCCAGGAAGTACAGGAGCGGTATCACCTGGCAGAATGCCCGCTCTGGCCGGTGGGAGGCGTGATCGGAACCCATGTGGGAGAGAACTGCCTGGCACTGGCATTTGTCAAAAAGGTACAGGGTTAAATGCAATTGAGGACGTAGCCTTTTGCAAAAAGGCTACGTCCTCAATTAAATTTTTAACAAAGTACGATGACTTTGCGTGGCGTGGTCTGAGGCGGCAGACTGCGGGTGGTGGAGGAATAGTAGACGATCAGCATATGGCCGCCGGGATTGCAGTGGAAGGTCTGGCCGTTGGCGGTGATGACTTCCGTGGAGGTGCCGATGTTGAGCGCCAGGGACTGGTCTTCTGTGACCAGATCCTCCGGGAAATACCCGGCGTAGATGTTCTCCCCGGGACTGCGCCGGCTTATGATGACCGCCTGGTACTGAGGCGGATAGACCAGCGGCACCGCTACATTTCCGTCGTAGAAGGCGGCCACGGTCATACCCGGCCTGAGGCGGATGCTGCCTACAATGTAGGTGTCCGCGTCAACCATGAAGTTGTAGACGCCCTGGGAATTGCGGATGGTCACCTGCTGCTGGCAGCAGTCGTCCGTGGGGGTGGAGATATTCTGGATGATCCCGTCGATGGGGATCAGGGTTGAGTTTGACATAATCAAAAGCTCCGGTTTTTGATTATCATATGCGGCGGCGGGAGAAAGGTGCTAGGGATCCTTTTTTTTCGCTTTTTCCACCGGCGGGAGAAATGGATACAGCTCCTCGTAGGCTTCAAGCTCCGCCCTGGAAGTGGGAGCGGAAGGGATGAGTCCGGTGCAGTCCATAGAGGAAGCTGCGCTTGCAAGGTAGTCGCAGGCGTCGATCCGCTCCTGGTTGGATTTTTTGGATTCTTTCTTTTCTTTGTTCATGGTAAAACCTCCCTGATTACTGATAAGATACAGATTTAACATAGGGTCTGTAGAAAAAGCCGGATTTATGCTGTATAATAGTTCCAGTCAACGGAATTTAAAATGCGAAAGAAGGAAATGACAATGAAGATTGAAATTGATACCCATTCCCATACGCTGGTAAGCGGCCACGCCTACAATACCATCCGGGAGATGGCGCAGATGGCGGCAGAGAAGGGTTTAAAAGGTCTTGCGATCACGGAGCATGCGCCGGAGATGCCGGGGAGCACTCATCTCTTTTATTTTCAGAACCTGCGGATGGTGCCGCGGCAGATGTACGGCGTGAAACTTCTGTTTGGCGCGGAGCTGAACATTCTGGACGAAGAAGGGAATGTGGATCTGCCGGATCCTACCATTGACACCCTGGATATTGCCATTGCCAGTCTCCATACCCCCTGCTACCACGGGGAGCGGACCAAGGAGGCGGTGCTTGGCGCCTACCGGAACGTAATGCTGCGGGAGAATATCGATATCATCGGCCATCCTGATGACGGACGTTTCCCGGTGGATTATGAAGAACTGGTGAAGCTGGCGGTGGAGACCGGGACTCTCCTGGAGGTGAACAATGCCTCCCTGACGCCTGGCGGCTTCCGGAAGGACACCCGGGGAAATGACATCGCCATGCTTAAGGAGTGCAAGAAGCAGGGAGCCATGGTGGTGCTGGGAAGCGACGCCCATGTGGATGTGTCGCTGGCGGATTACCGCTATGTGGAGGAAGTGCTGGAGGCCGCGGATTTCCCGGAAGAGCTGGTGGCCAACACTACGCTGGAGAAGCTTGTGGGCTCTTTGAAGCGGAATCAAAAAGGGGTTTCGAAAAAGGTATAGATTTTATGAGTTTAATGTGTTAAAATGTAACAGTAGTGAATTCTACTGTGAAGGAGATCTTAATATGAGTAAGAAAATCAGGACAGAAGCGGTAGACTATCTGTTTCAGGCGATCTTGAGTCTGAAAGACAAGGAAGAGTGCTATGTGTTCTTTGAAGATATCTGTACCATCAATGAACTTCTCTCTTTGTCCCAGCGATTCGAGGTTGCGAAGATGCTCAGAGAACACAAGACTTATCTGGAGATCGCGGAGAAGACCGGAGCCTCCACAGCAACCATCAGCCGGGTAAACCGTTCCCTGAATTACGGCAACGACGGCTATGATATGGTATTTGAACGGATCAATCAGAACATAGATGAATAGAGAAAAAGATTCCCCGCGCAGGTGGGGGATTTTTTTGCCTGTGACCTGCAGGCGGCGCCGGCATCTTAACGTAAATTTAACACGGCGCCATGGTATACTACGGATATGGAGGGTATTCATGGGAAAACGAACCTTGCGGAATATACTGATCACGCTGACGATCCTGGCGGCCGCCACAGTGATCTGCTTTTTCCTGCAGCAGTCGGTGGGGACGGAAGCCCACGCGCCGCTTTTGTTTGTGCTGGCGGTTTTGTTCATATCCCGTTTTACAGACGGGTACGGGTACGGGATCTTTTCCGCCATGGCGGCGGTGATCGCGGTAAACTATATTTTCACGTATCCTTATTTTGCCTTTAACTTTACCATCACCGGGTATCCTCTGACCTTCCTGGTGATGCTGGCGGTGGCGTTAAGCGTCAGCGCCCTGACCACCCAGATCAAGAACCAGGAGAAGATCCGGCTGGAATCTGAGAAGGAAAAGATGAGGGCCAATCTTCTGCGGGCAGTGTCCCATGACATCCGCACGCCGCTGACTTCCATCGCGGGGTCGGCCTCTGTGATCTTGGAGAACAAAAATGCCCTCTCCCAGGACAAGGTGATGGAGCTGGTGGCAAATATCAAGGAAGAAGCCCAGTGGCTGGTGCGCATGGTGGAAAATCTTCTGTCCATCACCAGGATGAATACGGAAAACGCCAAGATCGACAAGCAGGAAGAACTGGCAGAAGAGGTGATCAGCGCGGCGGTGAGCAAGTTTGAGAAACGGTTCCCGGGGGTCGAGACGGAGGTCCATGTCCCGGATGAGATCCTGCTGGTGCCCATGGACGCCACCCTGATCGAGCAAGTGCTGGTAAATCTTCTGGAGAATTCCGTGATCCACGGCCGGACTACAAGCCGGATCCGCATCCAGGTAAGTAAGCAGGAGGAGACGGCCGTCTTTTCCGTGGAGGACAACGGGGAAGGGATTGAGGAAAGCGTGCTTCCGGTGATCTTCGACGGAAACCTGGTGGCCAGAGGAGAGTCTTCCGACAATAAGCGGAATATGGGCATTGGTCTGTCCGTCTGCAAGAGCATCATCAAGGCCCACAGAGGAAATATGCGGGCGGAAAACCGGGAAGAGGGAGGAGCGAGGATGATATTCACCCTTCCTATGGAAATGGAGGAGCAACATGGAGATCAGAGATAGAGTATTGATCGTAGAAGATGATAAAAATATACGCAGTTTTCTGCAGACTGTTCTGGAGACAAATAACTACGAGGTCCTGCTGGCGCAGAACGGCCTGAGCGCATACAGCCTTATCACTTCCCAGTGTCCGGACCTTGTGATCCTGGATCTGGGACTTCCGGACATGGACGGGATCAAGATCCTGGAGAATGTAAGAGAGTGGTCTCAGATGCCCATTATCGTGGTATCTGCCAGGACCCACGAGAAAGATAAGGTGGAAGCCCTGGACAAAGGGGCGGACGATTACATCGCCAAACCTTTTGGAACGTCGGAGCTTCTGGCCAGGGTCCGCACAGCCATCCGACACGCCAGAGGCGCCGGGAACGGACAGGGCGGGACCCAGGCCGTCACCTTCCTGGAAGGCCGCCTGGTGATCGACCATGACAAGCACCGGGTATTCGTGGACGGAGAAGACGCAGGGCTTACCCAGAATGAGTTCAAGCTGGTGAGCCTGCTGGGAAAATACGCGGGCAAGGTATTGACCTACGATTATATGATGAAAGAGATCTGGGGACCCAATATGAAGAACGACAATCGGATCCTGCGGGTCAATATGGCCAATATCCGCCGGAAGATCGAGAAGAATCCGGCTCAGCCGGAATTCATTTTCACAGAGATCGGCGTTGGATACCGGTTTGTGGAAGCAGATGTGCAGGCAAAAGAAAAGAAATAAGGCGCGGGCCTTATTTCTTTTTTTTCTCCGGGGCTTCCGGCTCCGGCAGTTCGTCGATCAGTTTTTCGATCAGAAGCTTCTTCACATAGACGTCGAAGCTTAAGTTGCAGATAAAGGAGAAGAGCCGCAGATACTCCCGCTCTTCTTCCGGCCTGTCCGCGAAAGTCTCTTCAGCGGACTGATAGGACCGGGCCACATCCTTGGCCAGGGTGTCGATCCGGGACTTCTCCAGAGAGCAGATCTCTTCGTAGATCTGAGTCATATTGAAATCCCCGCTGCCAAAGTACTCCTTTGTGACAGGGGCCAGCATGGTCTCAATGTCCTTGATGGAAAGAATATTTTTAAAAAAATAGATGAAGATCATCACCAGCACATGTTCCCTGGAATACTTCTTCTTCACCGGCGGGGGCAGAAGATGATTCTTGGCGTAATTGTTGATCATGGTCTTGGTCAGGATCTTATCCTCTTCATGGCGCTTGGTGGAACTGAGCTGCTCCTCCATGAAGGTGGTGACCTGATCCATGTAGAGATCAATATTGGGGATGTCTTCCGGTTTTACATAGTCGATCCGCGCAATGCTGGACAGAATACTGTTCAGCATGTCCTTTGTATCAATTGTCATAACTTCACCTCAGTAAATCTATTATATAGTTTTTAAAACTATATGACAAGGATTTTTTCCATTCACGAAGAGTAATTTCTTACATTTTTATTACAGGGAAAAGATGTTGACAAATAAATTATGGGTGGTAAAATATGTTTTACAAATAGGAACTGTTCGTTATCAAACCATTTGATAGCGAACTTTTTTTGCCTGGGAATTATTGTTGAGAGAGGAGAACGACAGATGATCCGGACTTTGTTAAGAGAAGTCAGACAGTATAAGGCGGCGTCCATTGCCACGCCTCTTTTCATGATCCTGGAGGTGCTGATGGAGATGGTGATCCCCTTCCTTATGGCATCCATTATCGATGACGGAGTAAACGCCGGGGATATCCACCACATTTACCGGGTGGGGGCGGTGATGATCGTGGCAGCCCTCATCGGACTTCTGGCCGGCGTGGGCGGCGGGCGCTTCGGGGCCAAGGCTTCCGCGGGATTCGCCAGGAATCTGCGCAAAGCCATGTTTGACAATATCCAGACCTTTTCTTTTTCTAATATTGATAAATACAGCACCGCGGGCCTGGTGACCCGTCTTACCACAGATGTGACCAACGTGCAGAATGCTTACCAGATGCTGCTGCGGATGTTCACCCGGGCGCCGGCCAGCCTTCTGTGCGCCATGGTGATGGCATTTACCATCAACGCCCGCCTGGCGGTGATCTACCTGATCGCGGTGATCGTGCTGGGATTTTTGCTGTTTCTGATCATGAATCATGCCACCAGGTACTTCCAGCAGGCATTTCCCAAGTACGACGACCTGAACGCTTCCGTGCAGGAGAACGTGTCTGCCATCCGGGTGGTCAAGGCTTATGTGCGGGAGGAACAGGAGACCAGTAAATTCAAGCGGGCCAGCGAGAACCTGTGCCGGATCTTCACCCGGGCGGAGTGCAACCTGGTGTACAACGCGCCGCTTATGCAGTTTACCGTCTACGGATGTATCCTTCTTATCAGCTGGCTGGGAGCCAGGATGATCGTGGCGGATCAGCTGACGGAAGGAGAACTGATGAGTCTTCTGGCTTACTGCATGAATATCCTGATGAGCCTGATGATGCTGTCCATGGTATTTGTCATGGTGTCCATGAGTATGGCCAGTGTCCGCCGGATCTCAGAAGTGCTTCAGGAGACCAGCGATCTTCACAATCCGGAAGAACCGGTGATGGATGTGCCGGACGGAAGCATTGAATTCCGGCACGTGGATTTCGCCTATCGAAGAGACAGTGAAGAGCCGGTGCTCAAAGATATCGATCTTAAGATCCGCTCCGGAGAGACCATCGGGATCATCGGAGGCACCGGAAGCGCCAAGACCAGCCTGGTGAACCTGGTGAGCCGCCTCTATGACGTGACCGACGGAGAAATGCTGGTGGGCGGTCGGAATGTGAAAGAGTACGATATGGAAGTGCTGCGCAACCAGGTATCTGTAGTGCTCCAAAACAATGTGCTGTTCTCCGGCACCATCCTGGAGAACCTTCGGTGGGGGGATAAAGAGGCCAGTGAGGAAGAGTGCCGGCAGGCCTGTATCCTGGCCTGCGCGGATGAATTTATCCAGAAGATGCCGGCCGGGTACCAGACCCATATTGAACAGGGCGGAACCAATGTGTCCGGCGGACAGAAGCAGAGGCTCTGTATTGCCCGGGCCCTTCTGAAGAAGCCAAAGATCCTGATCCTGGACGACAGCACCAGCGCGGTAGACACCGCTACTGATTCCAGGATCCGCAGGGCCTTCCGGGAGGAGATCCCGGATACCACCAAGCTGATCATCGCCCAGCGGATCTCCAGCGTCCAGGACGCGGACCGGATCATCGTCATGGAGAACGGGCGGGTCAATGGATTTGGAACCCATGAGGAATTGCTGAAGACCAATGAGATATACCGCGAGGTCTATGAGTCTCAGACTCAGGGCGGCGGAGATTTTGACGAGAAGGCAGGTGAGTAGACATGGCAGGACCGATGAGAAGAGCGCCAAGGGGCATGAAAGGCCGGGTGCAGAATCCGGGCAAACTGTTCCTGAGAGTCATGCGTTATGTGTTCAAAGATTACGGCGTCCACTGCGCAGTGGTTGTGATCCTGATCCTGGCAGGCGTGCTGGCCAATGTACAGGGTACCATGTTCATGCGGGATCTGATCGATGTGTACATCACTCCTTTCCTGACGGGAAACGCGCCTGATTTCGGGCCGCTGGCCCATGCCATCGGGCGGGTGGCATTCTTCTATGCCATTGGGATCATTTCCACCTACACCTACAACCGGCTGATGGTAACAGTGACCCAGGGAACTTTGCGGGACATGCGGGACGATCTCTTCAGCCACATGGAGCGGCTGCCCATCAAATATTTTGACACTCATGCCCACGGGGATATCATGTCTGTCTACACCAACGATATCGATACCCTGCGGCAGATGATCAGCCAGAGTATGCCTATGCTCCTCAACAGCGCAATTACCATTGTAAGCGTGCTGGTGAGTATGCTGATCCTGAGCATTCCCCTGACCATCGTGACGCTTCTGATGGTGGGGATCATGGTGCTGTGCTCCAAGGTGACTGCCGGGAAGAGTGGAAAATATTTCCTGGACCAGCAGGTGAACCTGGGAGCGGTAAACGGATATATTGAAGAGATGATGAGCGGGCAGAAGGTGGTAAAAGTCTTCTGCCATGAAGAGGAGAACAAAGAGCGGTTCGAGGAGCTGAACGACAAGCTGTTCGTCAGCGCCGACCGGGCAAATACCTACGCCAATCTTCTGGGACCCATCAACGCCCAGCTTGGCAATGTGAGTTATGTAGTCTGCGCCATCGTAGGCGGCGTCCTTGCCCTGGGAAATGTGGGAGGATTTACGCTGGGAGGTCTTGCCAGTTTCCTGACCTTCAACCGGAACTTCAGCATGCCCATCAACCAGATCAGTATGCAGCTGAATGCGGTGATCATGGCAATGGCCGGCGCGGACCGGATCTTCCGGCTCCTGGATGAGGAAGAGGAAAAGGATGAGGGGTACGTGACCCTGGTCAATGTCCGGGAAGAGGACGGCGTGTTAAAAGAGACCGAGGAGCGGACCGGCCGGTGGGCGTGGAAGCATACCCACCAGGCGGACGGAAGCGTGGACTATGTGGAAGTGAAAGGCGACGTGGTCTTCAACGGAGTGGACTTTGGCTACGATGATGACAAGATTGTGCTCCACGACGTGAAGCTTTACGCTACGCCGGGCCAGAAGATCGCCTTTGTAGGATCTACCGGCGCAGGCAAGACCACCATCACTAACCTGATCAACCGGTTCTACGATATCCAGGACGGAAAGATCCGCTACGACGGGATCAATATCAATAAGATCAAGAAGGCAGATCTGCGTCGCTCCCTGGGGATCGTGCTTCAGGATACCCATCTTTTTACCGGCACGGTAAAGGACAATATCCGATTCGGCAAACTGGACGCCACGGATGAGGAGATCGTGGCAGCAGCCAAACTGGCCAACGCGGATGGATTCATCCGCCGGCTCCCGGACGGATATGATACCATGCTGACCGGGGACGGGGCAAACTTAAGCCAGGGACAGCGGCAGCTTCTGGCCATCGCCCGGGCCGCCGTGGCGGACCCGCCGGTGCTGATCCTGGATGAGGCCACCAGCTCCATCGATACCCGGACCGAGCGGATCGTCCAGGAGGGTATGGATAAGCTGATGAAGGGGCGGACCACCTTTGTGATTGCTCACCGGCTCTCCACCGTGCGGAACTCCGACTGTATCATGGTCCTGGAGCAGGGCCGGATCATCGAGCGGGGAACCCACGACCAGCTGATCGAAGAGAAAGGGAAATATTATCAGCTGTATACCGGGAATCTGGCGCTGAGTTAAAGGCAGGTTTGTCGCGCTGATTCTGTGAACAAAAAATTGCTCAGGGAAGTTCATACAGCCTGCCGATAGAAACCAGAAAGGTTTGCGAAGAATCCCTAACATCAAAACACCTGCGATTTCATGATCAGAGCAATTCGCCGGGAAATCTGATGATTTCCCGGCTCAGGCTCTTCTCAGATTTGACAGGAAGTCAAATCTTCCCATGAAATCGCAGGTGTTTTTCTGTAACGGATTCTAACGCTTCCATATGGTTTCTATCGGCAGGCTGTATACGCTTCCCTGTTCCATATTCTTCCGCAGAATCATCTTGACAATTCAGGACTTTGCCGTGCAAGTTGGCGATAAGGCGGGGGCCGGATGATGGCGGAGGTTAAGCGTCAGCCTCGGAGCA
>NZ_DBGCJQ010000025.1:0-3153 GCF_048354975.1 Massilistercora timonensis
GTCCGCATGAAGATCCTCCTGAGTATGCAATTGTCGATTCATAAGTACCTCACTTTCATTATAGGAAACAAGACTACATGCTGCAACCTTTAAATGAGCTCAAAAAGGTCTGGAAATAAGTGGCGGAAACCGCCGGATAAAAAAATGACAGCCGGGAAAACCGGCTGAGGTGGAGAAAAGAATTCTCCAGAGGATTGTCTGTTCATTATAGTGGAGGGACAAAGAAAAAACAAGATGGCAGGATAGACAAATTGGCAGGGGAAATTTTATGAAGATTACCGAGAAGCGGGGACGGTTGATTGCTCCGAGGCTGACGCTTAACCTCCGCAATCATCCGTCCCCTCCTTATCATCAACTTGCACGGCAAAATCCTGATAAGTGTTAGTCGGCCTGCGACCGGAAAGAAGATGGGTCAGGCTTTGGGGATGTCCTGACAGAATCAGAATGCGCAGAAAACGGAGTCAGCCCCTGTAGAGAATGCGTATTGGAGTGTTAGAATCCGTTACAGAAAAACACAAAAGATTTCATGGGAAGATTTGACTTCCAGTCAAATCTGAAAAGAGCCTGAGCAGGGAAATCATCAGATTTCCCTGCAAATTGCTCTAGTCATGAAATCTTTTGTGTTTTGATGTTAAGGATTCTTCACGAACATTTTCGGATTCGCCGCAGGGGCTGACTCCGTTTTCGTGCGTCTGATCGTTGCCATGTCATCCCTACAAATCTGCATCTACCGTCGCAGATAGGAATTCACCATCTGCATCATCCGGTCGATCTGTTCCTGCTCCTCCCTGGATTTCCCGTCTTTCAGGATTTCCATGATGAGGGAGATCTCTTCCGGCTCGAAGCGGATGCCTTTCTTGTTGGCGCTGGTGATGAGGGCCATCATGACAGGGGCCAGGGAATTGCCGCTTTTCCCCTGGGTCTGTTTTGCGGCAGTCCGGATCAGCTCCCGTTTTAAGGGATCGATCTTCTCCATGGCAGGGTGATCGATCCAGTCGTTTCTGTGTTCATTCATATTTGGAATCTCCTTTCTTTTCCGTTGGGGATGATTCTGCCAAAGGGTCAGTCATTACATCGTCGAAGAGGGCGGTGTATGTATCGAAGAGTTCCTGCTGCCCGGGGGACAGCATCTGTTTCATAAGATCCAGGGGAGAGAAGCCGGCGCGGGGCGCCTCTTCCTGACAGGCTGCCTCCGGGTTGGGATCCTGGGCAGCGTCGGCAGGGAATTTCTGCATCAGTTCCATCATATGCATCATGCCCTCCATCTGTTCCATGGTTTCCCGCTCTTCCGGACGGAGATAGGGCTTCAGGTCTTCCAGGGGAGAGCGGTCAGCTTCCCGTGGCGGGAAGCCCTGGAAATATTCCAGGGCAAGGCGGAACTCCTGGAACTTTACATAGACGGCCAGCATGCGCTGGGCGGAAGGGGGCGTATAGGGAAGGAGGAGCTTGAGGGTATAGAGCTGGTCTGTGGTGACAAGGCAGTCGAAGGGGGTCATAAGTTTCGGGGGTTTTGCTTCCATACCATACACGCTCCGGGAGATCACGTTGTAAATATATATGCAGGAAGCGGGGAGAAGAGACCGGCAAGGAGACCATTTCCCGGATTCTTTCATATATTGATAGGGCAGGGGAGTATGGGAAAGAAAGGAAGGAACAGGATGAACCGGAAGCTGATCATTGACGGGAATGCGGTCTATGAGATCGATGAGGAATGTATGCTGAGACGAAGGCTGGACCAGGAGAGCGGGGAGGAGAAAGAGGACCGGCCGGAGTCCATTTCCCATAAGAGGGAGGACCCTTAAGACAGAGAAAACGGACGGAGTGCTGTACTCCGTCCGTTGGTTTTTCTATCTGTAATTAGCAGCCACAATCATTGTATCCGCCGCCAAAGCCGCCGCAGCAGCACAGGAGCAGGATGATCCACAGGCAGTTGTCGTTTCCGCCGAATCCGTTGCCGCAGCCACCGCAGCAGCACAGAAGCAGGATGATCCACAGGCAGTTATTCCCGCCAAATCCACATCCACAGTCTCCACGTCTCGGAGCGGCGTCACAACCGCAGCCACAGTTTGTAGCACTTAAATCGCTCATGTCAAGTCCTCCATATCGATTATTTACAGTACATCATATGCAGATGTGGAGGATGTGTGAGGCGGATTCAATATTTGATCAGCCGCTTTACTGAGTGCTGGTAGCGCATGGATTTGTTCTTCAGCCGCAGCTTGTCCATCACCGGGATCTCATTTTTCATGTGCTCGTCGTAAAGGGTGAGAAGATAGGCGGTGGTGAAGTTCCGGTTCTTGTACCAGGCAAAGAGCAGCCAGTTCATGATGTCCGGATGCCAGTAGCGCTCCGGGATCTGCCCTTCCCGCAGTGTGAGGATGTGCCGGAGGGCCTGCAGGGCCAGCTGGGCGATGCGGCTGGTCTCGTCTTTCTGACGAAAGAGGGCGTCGCTCTCAGTGACGATGTCGTAGAGGTCGTTGGAGGCCTTCCAGTAGGTGACAAAAGCCGGGTCCTCCTGAGCCTCATTTTCAGCGGCTTCGTGGAGGTCAAAGGTCTGCATGACGGCGGACCGGCCTGCGATCCTGCGGTCATAATCCGCCCGCGTGGTCTCGTTGGACAGGATCTGGTAGGCTTCCAGGACTTCCTGCATAAGCGCTGTGGTGTCGATGCCTTTTCTCATATTTACATCTGGGTGGTACTCTTTGGCAAGCCGGTTTTTGGCTGCAGTGATCTCAGCCAGGCTGGCTGTCGAAGAAACCCCCAGGATCTGGTAATACGTTTTCCCTTCCATATTGATACTCCCCTTATCAAATGTCCATCAGGAACACATTTATTCTACGACAAATTCACTGAGAAATCAATTGGAGAATATGCTAATAAGAAAAAGGATCGATCATGGACCGAGTGAAACAGGCAGTGCACTACTGGTGCGCGGATACGAAGAATGGAAGCTGTATGGGACAGGATGTGACTGTGGCCATTTTAGATAGCGGACTTGCGCCCCACCCGGATTTTCAGGGGCGGGTGGCGGCGTTCCAGGATTTTGTGGAAGGAAGGAGGGAGGCTTACGACGACAACGGACACGGGACCCATGTGGCCGGGATCCTGGCCGGGGACGGCAGGATGTCCAGGGGCGTGTTCGCCGGGATGGCG
>NZ_DBGCJQ010000026.1:0-6016 GCF_048354975.1 Massilistercora timonensis
CCAGGGTCATCTCCTGCTCCAGATCAGCGATCTGTCCAAGCCCCTGGTCTTCTGCCTCATCCCCGGCAGGCTCCAGGGGCCTTGCCCCCTTCCATCCAAGCCTTGCGGCAGCCAGCTGCGCCATCCGGACCACATCATAATTGGTGTGCATGGCATAATAAGATATGTCACTGCGGATCAGGTTTAGAACCCGGTTTCCCAGGAAATCCTGGTCCGTCACACGATTGATCCCGTGAAAGAGCAGCGGATGATGGGTAAGAAGAAGATCCGCCCCCTTATCCGCCGCCTCCCGGATCACCGAATCCGTGGCGTCCAGCCCTATGTATACACGCTTTACTTCCTTATCCATCCGCCCCGCCAGAAGCCCTACGTTGTCCCATTCCAGGGCGCAGGATGTGGGGTAGTCCTTCTCAATCTGTGCAATGATCTCTCCACAAGTCATATCGTTCCTCCTGTTTCGTACTGTGCCAGTGCCTTTTGGATCCATTCCCTCTCCCGGCAGATCTCTTCCGCCCGCTCCCGTGCGCTTTCGCTTCCGCTTCTGCCGGCAAGCTGCTCCAGGATGCTCTCCTTGATGCGAAGCTCCCGCTTCAGGAACTCCAGAAGCACCGGATGCCGGGCTTCCAGAAGCCGCTTCCCGTAGAGATACTCCCATTCTTCATAGGGTTCCTTCGTGCCGTGGACCACCCGCATCACCGGATAGTATTTTCCATCCTCCAGCACCATGTCCTCCTGCTCGATCCGGTATCCGTTCTCTGTGAGGAATTTGCGCACCCGGCAGATTTCCGACTGAGGCTGCAGGATCAGGGCATTCAGCTGATCTGCCACCTCTTTCCCCTCCTGAAGGATCCGGATGGTCAGAGGTCCTCCCATCCCGGAGGCGATCACCGTATCCACCTCCCCCGGACGGATCATGGCAAGACCGTCGGAGAGCCGGGTTTCGATCCGGTCCCCAAGCCCGTGGCCCACGATATGCATCCGGGCCCGGTTGAGGGGCCCCTGGTTTACATCCAGGGCGATCACCTTGCTGGCGATGCCACTCTCCACAAGATAGATAGGCACATAGCCGTGATCGGTTCCAATATCCGCGACAGAGGCGCCCTCTGTCACAAGACCCGCCACCGCGTACAGTCTCTTTGATAGTTCCATAGGCGCCTCTTTCTTAATCCAGATAATCTCTCAGTTTCCTGCTGCGGCTGGGATGACGCAGCTTCCGGAGCGCTTTCGCCTCGATCTGACGGATCCGCTCCCGGGTAACGTCGAACTCTTTCCCCACTTCTTCCAGGGTCCGGGCCCGTCCATCGTTCATACCGAAGCGCAGCCGCAGTACTTTCTGCTCCCGCTCGGTCAGTGTGTCCAGCACCTCGTCAAGCTGCTCCTTCAGAAGAGTCTGAGCCGCGGCTTCCGCCGGCACCGGCACATTGTCGTCCTGGATGAAATCTCCCAGATGGCTGTCCTCTTCCTCTCCGATGGGCGTCTCCAGAGATACCGGCTCCTGGGAGATCTTCAGGATCTCTCTCACCCGTTCTACCGGCATGTCCAGCTCTTCCGCGATCTCTTCCGGCGTGGGTTCCCGCCCCAGCTCCTGCAGAAGCTGCCGGGACACCCGGATCAGCTTGTTGATGGTCTCCACCATATGCACCGGGATCCGGATGGTCCTTGCCTGGTCCGCAATGGCTCTGGTGATAGCCTGGCGGATCCACCAGGTAGCGTAAGTACTGAACTTGAACCCTTTATGATAATCGAACTTCTCCACTGCCTTGATAAGTCCCAGGTTTCCTTCCTGGATCAGATCCAGGAACAGCATCCCCCGGCCCACATAGCGCTTGGCAATGCTGACCACCAGACGAAGATTGGCCTCCGCCAGCCGCTTCTTAGCCCACTCGTCGCCGTCCGCCATCCGCTTGGCAAGTTCTACTTCCTCATCGGCGGTAAGAAGCGGCACCTTGCCGATCTCCTTAAGGTACATCCGCACCGGATCTTCAATGCTGATGCCGTCCGGCACCGACAGGTCGATCTTCTCCATGTCCACTTCATCTTCATCGGAGATCACGATATCCGCGTCGTCAATGTCATCGTCGTCATCCGCCCCGATCCGGAGCACGTCCACATTGTTGGCCTCCAGATAATCGTACACCTTCTCCATCTGCTCTGAGGTAAGTTCCATGTCTGAGAAGAAATCATTGATCTCCTGCAGTTCCAGGACGCTTTTCTTTTTCTTTCCCAGGGCTACCAGCTCTTTTAATTTCTCCTCAAATTTTGCCATGTTTTCTTCCATGTAGTTTCCATCCTCCATTGCTTGATTATATTTTATCCCTAATTAATAGAAATATGCAGTTTCTCAAGGTCCTGCAGCTGCCGCTTGGCCTCCATCAGCCGCTGCAGCCCCCGGATATCCGTGGGGTCCAGACGGGCCGCCGCCTCCCCGATGCTGTGGGCCTTCACCCGCACCACCGTCTCTTTCAAAGCCTTCTCCCGTTCTTCCGGCGTGGTCAGCTCCCGGATCCTGGTGTGGAACAGGGAGGCTGCCTCCCGGTGCTCCTCTTCCTCTGTGAAATGATCCAGGATCCTGGCCGGATTGGCCTCCCCCTCTTCATACTGCTGATAGAGGAGCTCCGCCACCTTCCGGTAGATCTCCCCGGTAAAATCCTCCGGGATGATATAGCTGCTGATCTGATGAAAGACCTGGGGTTCCTCGATCATCCAGGTGAGAAGGATCTTCTGGGATGTGAGGATCCCGTCTTCCTTCTTTTCTTTCACCGCCTTCTCCGGCCTTTTAACCGGCTGAGCCAGACCGTTTTGCACTGCGGTGCGGACCACCAGCTTTCGCAGTTCTTCGAAGCCCACGTGGTATCGCCCGGCCACCGCCTCTATGTAATTATTCCGCTCGATGTCTTCCTCAAACTCTCCCAGTCTTCGGGCCACTTCCTTCAGGAAATCCGTCTTTCCTTCCGGCGACGCCAGATCGTAATCCCGCTCCAGCACTTCCACTCCGAATAGAAATCCGTTCCTGGCCTCCCGGATCCGGTCTTCAAAGGCTTCCTTCCCCAGGTTCTTGATAAACTCATCCGGGTCTTTGTAGGGCTCCATGCGGATCACCTTCGCGCTGATCCCCGCCTCCCGCAGGATGGGAATGGCCCGCAGGGCCGCCTTCGTCCCTGCCTCGTCGCTGTCGTAAGTCAGATAGACCTCCTTCACATACCGCTTGATCAGGGAGGCATGTCCCTGAGTCAGGGCTGTGCCAAGGGAGGCCACCGCATTGGTGAATCCGGCCTGATGAAGAGAGATCACATCCATATATCCTTCGCACAGAAGGAAGTAAGATTTCCTGGAACTCCTGGCCCGGTTAAGGCCGTAGAGATTCCGGCTCTTGTCAAAGATCATGGTCTCCGGGGAATTTAAGTATTTGGGCTTCCCGTCCCCCATGACCCGGCCGCCGAACCCGATCACCCGGCTGTTGGCGTCCATGATGGGGAACATGACCCGGTTCCAGAACTTATCGTGGGCCCCATGCTTCTCATCCACGGTGATCAGCCCCGCTTTGGCGATCATATCGTCCTGATACCCCTGACCCTTCAGGTAGCGGTAGAGGTCGTCGCTGTATTTATTGGCATAGCCAAGGCCGAACGCCCGAATGGTGTCGTCCCCCAGCTGTCTTCCCTTCAGGTAGGCCAGAGCCCTTTCGCCCTGACGCTCTTTCAGCTGGATATAGAAATACCTGGCCGCCGCCTTGTTGATCTCCAGAAGGATGGCCTTTGTATCCGCCCGCTCCCGGGCTTCTTTCGACATTTCCTGCCGGGGCAGCTCCACGCCGGCCCGGTCCGCCAGATACTTCAGCGCCTCCAGGAAAGAATAGTTCTCATATTCCATGAGAAATGTGAACACATTCCCCCCTGCCCCGCAGCCGAAACAATAATACATCTGCTTCTGCCTGCTCACGGAAAAGGAAGGGGATTTCTCATTGTGGAAGGGGCACAGTCCGAAATAGGAACTTCCTTTCTTCTGCAGCTTCACATAGCTGGAGATCACGTCTACGATATCATTTTTTGATCTTACTTCTTCAATCAGTTCATCGGAGTAATACATCTTCCGCTTCCTTATCTGTTAAAATAGCCCTCACTTATAATATTCGACAAAACGACCCGATTTCCTTTAAAATTTCCAGGATTCCGGAACAAAATATTCTTCAAACTTCTTCACCGCATATGTATCTGTCATTCCCGCGATATAATCGCAGACGATCTGCTCTTCTTTTGTCCCCTTTTCTTCCAGCATCTCCAGAAACTGGGATGGCAGAAGATCCAGGTGTTCCATGTAGAACTGATACAGGTTGGTGATCATATTGATGGCTTTCTTCTCCTCCCCTTTTGCCTTTGGATTTTTATACACATTTTCAAAAAGGAATCCCCGAAGTCCCATGGTGGCCTCGTATACCTCCGGCGACATCTGGATCTTCGGCTTCTCCATACTGTTGATGATCACGTTGTGGACCATGGTGTCCAGCCGGATCTTGGTGGAAGTCCCCAGGATATCCGTATATTTCCTGGGAATATCCGACTCCTTAAGGATCCCGCCCCGGATGGCATCGTCGATGTCGTGGTTGATATAGGCGATCTTATCGGAGAGCCGCACGATCTGGCCTTCCAGCGTATGGGGATCTCCGGAAGACTTGTGGTTTTTGATCCCGTCCAGCACCTCCCAGGTCAGGTTCAGTCCTTCCCCCTGCTTCTCCAGGCACTCTACCACCCGCACACTCTGGAGATTGTGCTGGAACCCGGAGGGATTCAGCCGGTTCAGTGCGAATTCTCCGGCGTGGCCAAAGGGCGTATGCCCAAGGTCATGTCCCAGGGCGATGGCCTCCACCAGGTCTTCATTCAGCCGCAGGGCCTTGGCGATGGTCCTGGCGTTCTGGGACACCTCCAGGGTGTGGGTCAGCCTGGTCCGGTAATGGTCTCCTTTGGGCAGCAGGAAAACCTGGGTCTTCTGCTTCAGACGCCGGAACGCCTTACAATGCAGGATCCGGTCCCGGTCCCTCTGGAATACCGGCCGGATGTCGCATTCCTTCTCCGGTATCTTCCGGCCTTTTGACTCTCTGCTTTTTGCCGCGTATTGACTTAAATACTCTTCTTCCCTGTTCTCCAGTTGCTCTCGGATCGTCATATCCCACTCACCCTCCTGATCATGTTCTCCTTGTGTCTCTTCTATTTCCCGTCACCGTCATCCTCGCGGATCCTTGCCTCAATGGCATCGCACACCGTCTCCAGGACTTTGATCCTGGCATAATACTTGCAATTGCCTTCCACTACGATCCAGGGAGCATTGGGTGTGGAAGTCCGAAGCAGCATTTCATTGACTGCTTCCTCGTACTGGTCCCACTTCGCCCGGTTCCGCCAGTCCTCATCCGTGATCTTCCAGCGTTTCTCCGGGTTTTCTTCCCGGTCACGGAACCTTCGCTCCTGTTCGTCCTTATCGATCTGCATCCAGAACTTCAGCACAATGGCTCCTGCGTCTGTCAGGTCCCGCTCCATATCGTTGATCTCCTTATAAGCTCTCTGCCACTCGCTTCTGGTGCAGAAGCCTTCGATCCGCTCCACCATCACCCGACCGTACCAGGTCCGGTCGAAGATGGTCACATGGCCGGCCTTGGGCATATCTATCCAGAACCGCCACAGATAATGATGAGCTCTCTCAATGTCGTTGGGAGATGCCGTAGGGTGCACCACATAGCCTCTGGGATCCATCTTCTGGGTCAGCCGCTTGATGGCTCCCCCTTTTCCTCCTGCGTCCCAGCCCTCGAATCCCAGCACCACCGGGATCCGCCTGCGGTACAGCTCCCCGTGGAGCTTCTGGATCTTCTTCTGCAGCTTCTTGAGCCGCTCCTTATATTCTTCCTTTGTATAGGACAGGGTCAGATCCGCCCTGGAGAGGATAGTCTCCTCCGCCCGGTTTTCTTCCGCCTGGGCAGGCCCGTTTTGGGGCTCCTCATCTTTGGCCCGCTGCTGCCTCCCGGCCTCCC
>NZ_DBGCJQ010000027.1:0-19792 GCF_048354975.1 Massilistercora timonensis
TTCCACTTCCCGTCAATGCGCCGGGCCTTCTTTACTCCCCCTTCAGACCGAAGGAAAGTCTCCCTTCCGCCTCGTCCATCCGGGCCAGGATCTGCTCCTGCTGCTCATCAAAGAGAAGCCCTTTGTTGTAGCGGTAGTAGCTGGCACAGTCATTCTCCCGCAGAAACTGGATGCTGTCCCTGTTGCTGTTAAGATCGGTCACAAACACCACCATCTCCTGGCTGTCCCCGAAGGCCTCCTCCAGGAAGGTAAATGCATGCTCCAGCGCCTCTTTGGTCTCCTCTGCCGCCACAGATCTATGGTCCACTTCCTTCTGGAACCATTCCCGCACCCGGGCAAATGCGTCCTCTCCCTTAAGATGTTCCGCCCCGGTCTTACACTTCCAGCCCTCCAGAGTCTCCAGTACCTGCCGCCACAGATGATCCTGTCCCCTGGTCAGCCGCTCTGCCTTCCGCAGATCCTCATACCTTCCGCTCTCTTCCCGGCACAGGCCTTCCAGATCCCCGCCTGAAGCCTGCATACGCTTCAGCGCCTCGTAGAGCATGGTCACATACCGGTCCAGAAGCACATAGTTCCGGAAATATTCCCGCAGTTTCCCGGAGAGCATCCCCACTACGCTTAACCGCTCGTCAAAGGAAGCATAGGAAAGCTTCTCCAGCGTATCCTTCTCCCAGCGCCCGGCCAGGATATCCTTAAGGCCATAGTCCCGCTGGTATTTCTCATAAAGCTCCAGATAAACGGCAAAATCCTTGGCGATCTTCCAGTGCTGGATATACTGGTGGACCACCTCCCGGTCCATTTTTTTGCCCAGGTCCTCATAGACCTTCAGAAGCTCCGAGAGATCCTCCCAGCCTCTTGCCGTGGCGAATGCCCGGCCGTCCGGGGTGGTCTCCATCCGGTAGAAATGCTCCTTCTTAAGATCCAGATAAGAGAGGATGACAGGATGGATCCCCACCTCCAGGGCATACTCCTTCCACACCTCATAGTTCTCTTCCACGTCGATGCGCTTGATCCGGTCCAGCGTCACCACGTCAAACTCCCGCACCGATTTGTTGTACTCCGGCGGATTCCCCGCCGCCACGATGATCCATCCCTCCGGCACCTTCTGGTTTCCAAAAGTCTTGCACTGAAGGAACTGCAGCATGGCCGGCGCCAGCGTCTCCGAGACGCAGTTGATCTCATCGATGAACAGGATCCCTTCCCTAAGCCCGGTCTTCTCCATCTTCTCATAGACGGAAGCGATGATCTCGCTCATGGTGTACTCTGTCACCTGCCGCGGCTCTCCCCCGAAAGTCCGCTCCTTGATAAAGGGCAGACCGATGGCGCTCTGCCGGGTGTGGTGAGTGATGGTGTAGGACACAAGGCCGATGCCGCACTCCCGGGCTACCTGCTCCATGATCTGGGTCTTGCCGATCCCCGGAGGCCCCATGAGAAGCACGGGCCGCTGACGGATGGAGGGGATCACATACTCCCCGTAGGCGTCCTTTGCAAGATACGCCTCAATGGAATCTTTGATTTCCTGTTTCGCTCTTTTAATATGCATAAGTTCCTCCTCTTCCTTCTTCCAAAAGATCTTCTTCCGACAGGATCAGCTTAATGGCCCAGGGCGGCACCTCCACCTCTTCATAGTCCTCCTCCAGGAAGACAAAGGCCGTCTCATAGGGTGGCATTTTCTCCGGGAAAATGCCCTTGCCGTCGGTAAAATACAGCACGCCCCGCAGATTATCAAAGGCATGCTCCGCCCGGAGCCTGTCCACATAGGCGAAAGCCGGACGGAAATCCGTGCCTCCCTCCCCCTTTAATTCCAGCTGTTCCATATATTGGGCCAGTTCCTCCGCCCGGGTGATCTTCACGTCCGTCTGCACCGCCTCGTCGCACTGGATGATGTGAATGTTCACCTTATGAAAGAAACTGTTCTCCTCACTTAAAACGGTGTAAGTCTCCTCCAGAAATCTTCGCACCAGCTCCCCGGAGCAGGACATGGAGGTGTCGACGATCACCGCGAATTCCTGGATCTTCTTCTCCTCTTTCCACTCCTGGGGCTCAATAAGGGGAAGATTCCCATAGAGACGCAGGCCGTAGCTGTAGAACACGTAGTCAAAAGAATCCGGATCCACCGCCATCTCCTCCTTAAGCACCGCAAATTTGCGCAGAAACTTCCCGTAATCATACCGCTGCCGGTTCTCCACCCGCAGCTGGTCCACCAAGGTTCCCGCCTGGGAGGAAGCCTCGCTGGAAAAGGCTTCCATATCCATCTGGGTCTTCTCACTGATGTCCTGCCACTGGTTCTCCACCTGCTGCCGTTTCTCCGGATCATCCTCAGGCCAGTACAGGTGGCTGTCCACCCGGAACTCCTCCTCCAGCCGGGCGAAAGCCTCCGGGGACAACTGCCATTCCATCAGTTCCCGGCAGATCTTCTCCGACGTCAGCACCTTCATCTTCTCTTTCAGCCTCCGGTAAGTCTCCCGCCGTGGGAAGGACTTGAGCCCCCGCACGCACCGGTTGGGCAGCCCGTCGATCACCGACTCCGCCGCAATGTCGCAGGCCAGGTCGTAATAACGCTTGTCCCTCCCTTTTCTCCCGGTGATATGCCGGAAAATGGCGTGGAGCACCATATGGAGATAGACCCGGTTTACCTGTGTCCGGTCCTCCCGGTACCGTCCCCCCAGCCAGGAGGGCTCATAGTAGATGGCAAGCCCGTCCGTCCCAATGGTCTCCATTTGCGGATCCATGACGAACTGGAAACTGCTTAAGGCCACATCCAGGAATCGCATGGACAGATACAGCTCGCTGCGGGTAACTGTAAGGATCTGTCTGCCGATATCTTCCATCATGACGCTCATGGCCTCTTCTTCTGTTCTTACTCCTGTCCTTTCTTCCATCCCTCTTCCACTTTCTTCTTATAGTTCAAATGTCTTCTGTTTCCTGGGGAACCGCCGCCCCCTCTCTTCCATGAGAAGGCTTACCAAAGCTGTCTTTCCGCTATCCAGGGCCGCCTGGATCCCCGCCTCCAGGGCCGGACCGTCCAGCAGTTCCTTTTTCAGGAGAAACTTTATTCCCTCTGTGTCTTCCTCTCCTATCAGGAACCTTGCAGCCGCCGCTCCCTCGTCTCTTAAAAATCCTTCATAACTCTCCCTGGCCCTGTCGGAAAGCCCCACCGGGAACCGGAGGCGCTTAAGCGCCAGCTCCGCCACCGTCTCCGGCGTTTCATCCGCCACCGCCCAGGGAAGTCTTGCGTCATATTTGGCAAAATCCAGCTTCCGCTCATAGAAGCACTGGCGGTAATAACCGCCGGATCCGTGATGGCTGGTATAGAGGATCCTGGCCGGCGTATTCTCCACCGCCTCCTCATAATGTTCCGGGAACAGTACCTGTGCCGTCTCCACCCGGCCATCCTCCTGGTGATAATGAAGGGTAGCCCGGATGGCAAAACGCACTTCCTCCACAATGGACTTTAAGGCCGAGGCCTCGCCCCTCCGCAGATGGATCTCCACCTGGCCGGGCCGGCAGCCGTTCAGGGCGCCTCCTCCGATCTCCAGGATCCCGTCTGAGAGGCCAAGCTTCTCCAGGTTCCGGCACCGATAGAAGGCATATCTTCCGATCTCCCGCACACCATCGGGCAGATGGATCTCCCGAACCTCCTGCTTCTGTGCAAATGCATAGGCGCCGACAGACGTCACCTTTATTCCCTCAATGGTCTCCGGGATCTCGATAACGCTTGCTTCCCCGCCACAGCCGGTAATGCAGATCCCGTCTTCCCTTTTCTCATATTGGATCTTCTGGCCACGGATCCCAATCTCCATACTATCTTCCTCTCTATTCAATGGTCACACCCTGATAAAATAAAGTCAGGATCTGCCGGTAGTCCATCCCCTGCTTTGCCATCTCATTGGCCCCGTTCTGGCTCATACCGATGCCATGGCCGTATCCGCCGCCCCGGATCACAAAGCAGTCCTTCTCCTTCTTCACGGTAAAGAACGCGCTGGGCAGAAGCCTGGAACTGGAAGCAGTGGTCCCGTCCTGCTTCTGAATCTCATAACCTTCCCCTCCAAGAGCCCGGCGGATCTTATTCTCTGTCTTTACCGTAACAGTCCCTTCCCTGCCAGTGACCCGGATTGCAAGCGCCACATCTCCGGGACCCCGCTTTGTCACCTTTACTTCTTCCACCATTCCTATATCCTTCCTGGTATTCTTCCGGATCAGACGAGACAGAGTCTCTTTCGGGATCCTTGCCTCCCAACGGTACCAGGGCAGTTCCTTCTCATAGTCCCCTGCCTTCCCCTTTACCTCCACTGACTGCAGATAGGCGTTGGCCTTCCCCGGTTTGGTCCCCCAGGCCTCCACGTTGGTAGTGCGGCCGCAGGAAGTGGAATAATAATAGGTGGTCACCACCTTGCCCTGATAGCGCACCGCCTCCCCGGCAGTGGCTCTCACTGCTTCCCCGGCGCTTTCCGCCGGTTTGGAATTACCGTACACCTGGTAATCCGTACTGTCGTTGACATGGGCTTTGTATTCCGGATAGCCAAAGCTCTCCATCTGCCGGCAGGCAAAGCTTCTGGCGCACACCGCCTGGGCCTTCAGGGCTTCCGGTTCATAGGAGGCGGGCATCTCACTGGGCACCACGCCCTCCAGATAAGTCTCCAGCGGAAGCTCATTGATCAGCACCAGCCCTTCCCCGGCGACACGAAGTTCGATGATCCCTGCGTAGGAAGGCATCCCATAGCCCCGGTGCAGCGTCTCCACCTTCACTTTGCCATCTCTGGCGCGCACCCGGATCACCCCTTCCTTAAACCGGTCATCCTCCGGCTCCACCGTAAGTTTCTCCTCCACTTCTTCCTCCCGGTCTCCCCAGTTCACCACAAGGCCGCTCTCCGATGAGAGCACTGCCCTAGCATGAGTCTCCTTCTGATACCCGTCGGTCATAAGAAGGACCCGGATATCCGGATTCTCCTCCGCCAGTTCTTCCCCGGTGCCGGAGGGCTGTCCCTCTCCCCTGGAAGTACCGCTCCCATCTTCTGCGGCCTGAGGAAGCCACCGGGCTCCCGCCGCGATCAGAAAGGCGCTGCAAAGGATTGCTACGCACAGCCAGATCTGACGCCGGATGGCCCTGCGGCGGGCCGCCCTTTTGCTTCTCGCATACCGGTAAATCCTGCTGTATCTATGTAATGTTCTATTCTTTCCCATCCGAGATCCTTGTCCGTTTTTCTAAATCTATATTCTCTGCCTGTACAAAAAAGAACTCCACCCGGCAGGAAGAACATCCCCCCTTTCTGCCAGGTGGCTGCCTATCCTTTCTACATCATCTGCCGTCCCGCCGGCATCACCGCCAGGCTCCCGTCGCTGTGATACAACACACCGTCCACGCTGTAATAGGCTGGATTCCCGGCTGCCACCTCAATAAACATCAGATTGGACATCCCGTCAAATGCGTGCTCCTCGATCTTCGTGATATTGGCCGGAATATACACATCAAAGATCTCTTCCTCGATCCCGGCGAAAGCGCCTGTCCGAAGCCCCACGCAGCTGTCGTGGGTAGGAAGGGCTACCAGCCCGTCAGTAAGCACCCTGCCCACATCTGTATAACCGGTCACATATCCGGCATCATCACACCGGTATCCCGGAAATTCCTTCCATCCCGCATACAGATCCATCCGGGTTGCTCCTTCCTCTACTTTGGTAAATGGAATGGTGCACCCGGCATCCAGATACCAGCCGTCAAACAGTTTCCCAAGGCGGGTTGGTTCCGCCAGGCCTTCCAGATCAAAGCCTTCTGCCGTGGCCGTCAGTTCAGAGGTCTCCGGCAGGCCGCCGTTTCCGTGAAGGATCACCGGGATCTCAACCGGCACAGCCACTGTATCCGTCCCAGGCGTCTCCACTGCAGGCACTTCCTCCGCCGGCGCTTTCTCCACAGGCGCTGTCGCAGCCACAGCCCCGCCACTGCCCGAATGTATCTCTGCCGCCGGTTCTGGTCTTTTCTCCAAAGATACATCCAGTTCTTCCGCCAGGACCAACGCGCCGGGAAGAGTCCACGTCATCCAGTCCGGCTTCCCCTCACGGATCCCTGTAAGAAATTCCGCTGTTCCCGCAGACATCATTTCCCGGGACAATATTCCCGCCTCTTCATTTCCATATGCTGCCACCGAAGCCTGAACCGAGATCAGACCATAAGACGCGACACAGAACGCTGCCAGGATCAGCCACAGGACCGCCTGGTCCCACGCCCGTTCCAGCAGTTTCCGGTCATAAATCAGTTCCTTATTTCCAATTGCCATCTTCATCCCCGCTCACCCGCTTTACACATTTATTTATATCATACCAGAGAAATCCACCACAGGCAACGAAGACCGGCTCTTATCAAAGATTTCCCATAAAAAACGCTCTGTGTGGCTGATTTTTTTCACACAGAGCGTCTTTTCTCTAAATCTTCTGTTATTCCATCTGCAGCAGACGGTACAATGCCTGAGCATAAAGCCTTGCGCACTCCATCAGCTGATCCAGGTCGATAAATTCATCCGCCTCGTGGGCCAGCTCCGGTTCCCCCGGAAATACCGGGCCAAAGGAAACAAAATTCTCCACATCCCGGCAGTAGGTTCCGCCGCCAATGGTGATGGCCTCCTCCCTCTTGCCCGTCACATCCTCGTACACATCCAGAAGGATCTGCACTAACTTCGCATCCTTGGGCACGTAGAGGGGCGGCCGCTTCTGCCAGTACTCCGGCTGGAAACCGTATTTCTCACAGGTCAGGCAGATGGTCTTCCACACCGTATCCAGATCGATATGGACCGGACAGCGCACATCCACCTTAAGTTCCGTCTTCTCGCCCTCCACATTCAGGATCCCCAGATTCATGGACAGTTTCCCGGACAGCTGATCCTGGCAGGCCACTCCCAGGTTCCGGCCTTCCCAGCCATCTCCAAAAAGGGTATCCAGGTCCTGGAAATATTTCCGGGTCTTCCGGTCTCCAAAAGGTACTTCCTTCAGGAAACGGATCATGGACAGGATGGCGTTCTCCCCCAGCCAGGGCTGCATGGCATGGGCACTGACTCCCGGGAAGGCAAGGTGAAGAACATCCCCCTCCATCTTTGCAGAGCCTTCCGCGGCCTTGACCTGAAATTCCTTCTGAACCTCTTCCAGCTGTTCTCCCGGTCCCCCAAGCCACACTTCCGCGATATTGGGCACCGCGTTTACCACCGTTCCGCCGGCGATCCGGATCACGCACAGTTCCTTCGTATCCGGCAGCTTCCGGTTCGTCTGGATCTGAAACCGCAGGATCCCCTTCTCCGCATGGATAACGGAAAACATCCCGTCCGGGGAAAATCCCAGATCCGGCCCCTTCTCCTTGGTCAGGTAGTACTTGATGCACCGGTGTCCGGTCTCCTCATCACAGCCGATGATGTGCCGCACATGATTCCGGATGGGAAGACCGCTCTCCTTCACCGCCTTCATGGCATAGAGAGAGGCAACCAGCGGTCCCTTGTCATCGATGGTCCCCCGCCCGTACATTTTTCTATTCACGATCTCCGGCACAAAAGGGTTCTTTGACCAGCCGTTTCCCGGCGGGACCACATCGATGTGAGATAAGATCCCCACTTCCTTCCCTTCTGTTCCAAAGTCCACCGCTGCGGCATAGCCATCGTAATCCCGGGTCTCAAACCCAAGCTCCCCGGCCAGCTTCAAAAGCCCGTCCAGGGCGCTTCGGATCTCCATGCCAAAAGGCGCGCCCTCTCCGGCGTTCTCCAGATTGATCACGCTGGGGATAGAGACCAGCTCCTCCAGGGACTGGATCATGTCCTCCCGGTAGGACTTCACAAGTTCATCGATTTTTCGCTCCATTTTTACCTTCTTTCTCCCTCCTCATAGAGCAGGCCTTCCAGATCACATACTTTCTCCAGCTCCCAGGCTTTCATCTCTTCCACCGGCGGCCGTTCATACAGGCCGGCCCGGCTGAATGTCCAGCCAGCCTTTTCTCTCATTTCTACCAGGTATTCCGCATATTTTACTGCCGCAACCATGGAATCAATGACCGGGATCTGAAACTTTTCCTGCATCTCCCGGTAAAATCCAAACTGCATGGTACAACCCAGAACGATCACCTCCGCCTGGTCTTCTTCCACTGCTTTTCGGATTTCTTCCTCCATCCGCCTTCGGGTCTTATCCTCATTTTCATGAAATTCCAGGACACCCAGATCAAGGCTTCGGAAAGAGGCAAGCTTACGTCCCAGGCCATACTTGTGGATATTTTCTTCCATCTGAGGAATCCATTTTTTTCGCCCCACGATCACAGAAAATTTATTGCCCAACGTTGCCGCCAGATGGGCGCTTGCCTCTCCCGGAGCTGTTACGATCATATTTCTGGAAATCTCCCTGCCCTCATAGAGACTGGGATCATCAAAACAACTGATGATACAGGCATCAAATCCATCCTTCTCCGCCTGCAGGATCCCTTTCAGGATCTCCTGCTGATTAACTGCCTGATAGAAATGATATTCCATATGGCTGGTTCCTTTGGAAATACTTCTTACCTCAAGGTCTGTCTTCTCATCCAGAAACGGCTCCAGATATTCCCCAATCTCCTGATTCAGAGAATCATAAGCCACAGCTTTCAGATACAGCAGTCTTCTTCGTTTCATCAGTCATTCCTCCATCCGTCAATTTTAGTATCCGGCAATCCCCAGTTCCGCACAGATTCTTCTTGCTTCCGGATCTTTGTAAACTCCATCTTCCTCCAGTACTTCGCCATCCAGGATAATGGTCGGATTTAAGACGATACCGTCTGTATGGGAAGCTGCGCTCCAGTGCTTACCGCCAATGGTAATGCCCTGGCTTCCGATTCCAAATTCCATACAGCCAAATACCCGCTCATCTTCTACGATACGTCCTGTCACTGCACGGACTCCCGGATTAAATCCCTGAGAATAATGTGCCAGCCGAAGCATATTCGGATCGTCGAAGGAATACAGCCAGTCTTTATAGATCTTGGCCTCCTCACCTCCGGTCACATCCACGATACGGCCTTCTTTAAATTCAATATTGATCTGCTCCTTCAGGATCCCCAGGGTATCCGGCGGGAATACCGCGCCGTCAAACACAAGTGTTCCCTCGATGGTCTCCTCGATGGGACAGAAGCTTGTCTGGCCACTCAGCATAACCGGATAGCCCTTCTGCGTCGCCTTGATCCCGGAATGCCGTATCTTCCGTCCGCCCAGGCGTCCCTTCAGGTCCATGCCCTTCTTGGTCATTACATGGATCTCATCCGCTGCTTCCAGACGCTTCTTAAAGTACTCGCCCAGCTCGATCACCTTATCTACATTTACTCTTGCGATACAGTTTACCAACATCTGGGTGTCCAGCCCAGTAGCACAGATATATCTGGCTCCGTTCTGATCCACCGCTTTGCGGTATGCCGGCCCGTGCATGATGGAAGCGTAAGCCAGCTCGATCCAAACATCAGCACAGGCAATGGCCTCTGCCACTGGCTGCGGCGGGTCTGCATAGAATCCGTCTGCCGTAGGATAATAGATCACGGTAGGTACCACGTCTGTCGCATAAGCCGCCTCAGTCAGCGCATGTACCACCCGCTCATCCACGCAGGTATCATATGTGATCACCAGATTTTCTCCTGGTTTACACAGCATGATATCATGTACCAGTTTCATCGCACCCTTCGCCAGTTCCAGGCGACGGTACTCATCCCGCATTTCTACACCGATATTCCATTCCATAGTTTTTACCTCCCTAATTTTTCCGCATATTTTTTCAAATCATCATCAACGATCTTTCCATCGATGGTGATCGGTTTCCCATCCAGATAAATCGAGACACACAGACAAGTCGCATCGATATGCGACGGAGCGGGCACTCCATCCGGCGGCACCAGAAAACTGCCGATAGCTCCAAATCCCCACTGAGATCCGCCGTAGATCCGCTCATCTTCCCCCAGCTGACCTGTCAGTTTTGCATTGGGGTGAAACCCCACACATACATGGGCGGGGCGTAACATCTGAGGATGGTTGAAATCCCGCATAAATTTCTCCCACTGCTGCCCGATCTTTCCGCCTTCCACATGATCGATCACTCCGTTTTTCATATAGATCAGCACCGGCTGCTCCAGCACGCCAAACTGAGGCACCAAAGATCCGTCGATGGCGATCACCCCGTTGACGGTATCCAGATCAGGAGTCCAGGAGATCATGCCTGCCAGCATATGAGTTCCTGGTTCGTCAGCATAGCCGTCCCTGGCATTTACCGGATGATCCGGATGGTTGTCGAATTCCACGTCTTCTCCTGCCTGGCTGGTGATCCGCACATGCTTTGCAGCCCGGATCTTATCCCGAACCGCCCGCAGAAGGTCCCGAAGCGCAGCGTGATCCGTCTTGGCAAACAACCGGATAAATACATCCACATGCATTCCCGGCAAACATAAAAACCTTAGCTTGTCATTCCCGTGAGCCACATCCTCATATGTCTGAGAATAAAGAAAATACATGGTATTGTATTCGATCCAGCAATCCGCCTTCAAAAGGGCTGCTTTGATCGCTTCTGAGGGAAGGAACCCGTCTACCATCTTCCCCGGTCCCGGCGGTGTCGCTGTCCAGATCACCATGGGTTTCCCGCCGGCTGCATAGACTGCTCTTGCCGTGGCATTTACCACACGCTCATCACTCCCGGTATCCGCAGTGATCACAAAGCTTTCTCCTTCTTTTACCTTAAACAGCTCATGGACCAGTACGTCCGCCGCCTTTCCGATCTCATACTCATACAGAAACGCTCCCATCTCTGCTACCTCCTTTCCGTCAAACCTTTCGAAAGCTGTTTCAGTTCTTCATCGGCGATCTCCCCATGGAGCCACAGAGGCTTGCCATCCAGATAGATATCCGTATTCAGGGAAACCGCATCTGAATGGGAAGGCGCCGGCACTCCGTCCGGCGGAAGCAATCCCGCTCCGATACTGCCAAATCCCCAGGTTGTAGATCCCCAGATCCGCTGATCCTGCAAGATATCTCCCATTAGCCTGGCTCCCGGATGGAACCCGATCCCTGCATGAGATACCCGCAGCATCTGCGGATGTTCAAAACTTCTCAGCCAGTCTTCATAACGCTTCGCATCCGTACCGCCTTCGATAGAGCGGATCTCACCTTTCTCTACGGTGATCCGCACCGGCGACTGGATGATCCCAATATCGGGCGCCACAGATCCGTCCAGACAGATCACTCCGTTCACGCTCTCCAGTTCCGGCGTCCAGCCGATCTGCCCAACAAACAGATGGGTGCCGGGAACAGAGGCGTCCCCCAGCTTACAGGAAAGAGGACGTCCCTTCACATTTTGGAACGTGATCTCATCCCCTTCCGGCGAAACCATCCGTACGTCTTTTGCATCTTTGATCTTATCCCTTAATGCTTCTGAAAATTCCCGCATCTTCGGGTAATTCACCTGACCCACACAGCGGATCAGCGTATCTGCATTCGTCCCGGTGAGACACATATGACGCAGGCGGGGATTATTTTTTTTGGCATAATAGTAAGGTGATGAATACAAAAGCCATCTTACATTCAACTCTACCCACACATCTGCATGTGCCAGCATCTCGCTCATTACATCCACAGCCAGATCTTTATCCGCCGCAAGGCTTACCCCGTCCGGCGAGGGAGTCAGCGCAAGGAGCACTTTCGCCCCCGCGCACTGCGCAGTTCTGTCAATAGCCTCGATCACATCCGGATCCGTCAGCGTATCTGCAGTGATAACAAAGACCTCTCCTTCTTTTACCTTCAAAAGGTCCTTTACCAGTACTTCCGCAGACATCTGAAGCTTACTGTCAACCATGTTATCCCTCCTGTCCTTTTGTCTGTTCTGTCATTCCCACACGGTTTTATTCCTTTTCTTTACTGTACTTATGACAGCATACGAAATGTCCCGGCTCCACCTCTGTCATGGACGGCGCCTGTGTTTTACAGATCTCCATACACTCTCTGCACCTGGTATGGAAGGTACAGCCTGACGGCATATTTACCGGTGAGGGGATCTCGCCTTCAGATATGATCTGTTCCGGCTTGATCTTCTCCTCCTCATCTGTAACTACCGGAATTGAAGACAGTAGCATCTTGGTATAAGGATGCAGCGGCGCCTGGAAGAAATCTGCCGTCGGCGCCAGTTCACACAACCGCCCCAGATAAAGGATCGCCACTCTGGTAGCCACATTCCGCATAAGACTTAAGTCATGCGTAATAAACAGATAGGAAAAATCCATCTTCTTCTGAAGATCGATCAAGGTATTGATAACCTTGGCCTGTACCGATACATCCAGCGCGGAAGTCGGCTCATCCAGAATAATCAGCTCCGGATTTGTGGCAAGCGCACGCGCCACAGAAACCAGCTGCCGCTCGCCGCCGCCGATATTCCTTGGCAGCTTGTTCTTATATTCTTTGGGAAGCCCTACCATTTCCAGCAGTTCTTCGATCCGCTCTTCCTTCTTGTCCTTTGGCATCTTGTCATGGATATCCAATGGCACCGCCATACTCTTTCCAATGGTCCGGCGGGAATTCAAAGACGATCCCGGATCCTGGAATACGATCTGGATCTCTCCTTTTTGTTTGAGAGACCGTTTGTATCCCTTCTTTGCCAGGTCTTCCCCTTTATAGAGGATCTCTCCTTCCGTAGCTCCGTACATTCCCACTACCGTGTAGGCAATAGTACTTTTTCCACATCCGGATTCCCCTACCAGTCCCAGGGTCTCGCCTTTAAACAGCTTCATACTGACGCCATCCACAGCCTTTACCGTCTTCCCGTTGGCCAGAGGAAAATATTTTTTCAAATCTTTGATCTCTAAAATTATTTCTGACATCGCTATTCCTCCTCTGCCGCAAAACAGGCTACCCAGTGGCCTTCCGCAACCTCATGCCTGTGTGGTACTTCTTCCCTGCATCTCTCGGTCGCATAAGGACATCTTGGCGAAAACCTGCAGCCCTTGGGCGGGGCACTGTAATCCGGGATCCTTCCGGGTATTCCCTCTGCGATCCCGTCTCCCGTCAGTTTGGGAAGACATTTCATCAGCGCCATGGTGTAAGGATGTTTGGGATGTTCAAATACTTCTGCTGTATCTCCACCCTCAACCATAGTTCCTGCATACATTACATTTACCATAGTGGTTACCTGCCGGATCACTCCCAGGGAATGGGTTACCATGATCACGGAAAGTTTTCCCTGATCCACCAGTGACTTGATCAGCCGCAGGATCTGATCCTGAATCGTCACATCCAGCGCGGTTCCCGGCTCATCTGCAAGTAAAAGCTGCCGCTCCGCCGCCAATGTCATGGCAATACAGACTCTCTGTCTCATACCTCCTGACAACTGGAAGGGATAACTGTTCAAGATCCGGTCCGGGTCTGCCAGAGATACTGCCTCCAAAGATTCCGCTGCCTTTTTCAGAAGATCATCCTTGGAAAGGTTTTTCCCCTTATGCGCATATTTCAAAGTTACTAAAAACTGATTCTTAATGGATATAACCGGATTCAGAGCGCTGGACGGATCCTGGAAGATCATGCCAGCTCCTGTCTGGCGATAAGTGCTAAGCTCGCTCTCCGGCATCTCAAATACATTTTTCCCACGGTAAAGAATCTCTCCGCTTTCAATCGTTCCGTTGGAGGGAAGTACATTAAGGATCGTCCGCAGAGTCGTCGTCTTTCCACATCCCGACTCTCCGACAATTCCTACACTTTTCCCTTCCGGAACCGTCAGATTCACATTTTCCAATACATGGGTCTTGACGTTGGCAACTGTATAGGATACGGACAAATTCTTTACTTCCAAAATATTCTTATTCTCACTCATCATTTGCCCTCCACATTAAAGATATTGCCTACACCGTCTCCCAGGAGGTTGAATCCCAGCACGATCAAAATGATCGTAACTGCCGGGAAGATCGTCAGCCACCACATATCCGGCAGATAATTGACGCCGTCATTGATCATATTTCCAAGAGCCGGAGCCGGTGGCTGTTCGCCCAGTCCAACGAAACTCAGCGTAGCTCCCATGATGATAACATACCCCATATCCAGGGTCATCTTCGTCAAGATCTGATCGAATGTATTGGGAAGAAATTCTTTAACAATAATATGACCCAATTTCGCGCCTGTAAGTTCTGCGTACATAATATAGTTCTCTGTCCGCAGCGAGGAAACCACGCCAAACGACAACCTGGCATACCAGGGCCACCACATGATCGTGATCGCGATCATCGAGTTCTTTAGATTCGGCTCCATGATCGCCGCGATGGCAAGCGCAAGGACCAGCGCCGGAACAGACAGGAAAATGTCTACGATCCGCATGAGCACCGTCTCTACCCAGGTGTCCTTATAATATCCTGCCAGTACTCCTACGATAAACCCTACCGGAACTGCGATGGCAAGAACCAGGATACCCATCAGAAGGCTTCCTCTCAGACTGAACAAAAGTCTGGAAAACACATCTCTTCCCATGGTGTCTGTTCCCATAATATGCGCAGCATTCGGCGCCTGGGAACTGTCTGCGAATTTAACTACCGCTCCTGCATCTTCCGGATATGGCGCCACCACCGGCGCAAAGACTGCCAGAAAGATGATCAGGACAACTATGACCAGACCCAGCACGGAAACGCCGCCGGCGGAAAATTTATACCAGCTTCGGATCAGATTTTCTTTTCGTTCTGCTTTCAAATCCGCCACCTCCTATCTCGACCGTTTCTGGCGCATTCTCGGATCCAGGATCATGGCTATGATATCTACCACGATACTGGTGCCCACAAAGGCAAGTCCTATGATCAGGACCACCGCACACACCGCGTTTGTGTCCTTATTCAGGATTGCCGTCATTCCATAGCTGGAAAGACCTGGCCAGTTGAAAATACGTTCTACCAGAAATGCGTTTCCAAACATAGCCGCAAAATCCATACCCATTACTGTAATGGTAGGGATCACCGATGGTTTCAGAAGGAACCGCCGGTTGATTACAGATTTGGGAACGCCCTGTGAAGTTACCATTGTAATATAATCCTTATCCGCATTCTGAAGCATACTGGATCTGGTGATCCTGGCTTCCTGCATAGTCTTGCCAAGGGCAAGGGCAAGTGCCGGGAACAACAGATGCAGGAATGCATCCCATGCGGCTGCCGGTTGTCCGCCCAGAAGGGCATCCAACACATAGAGCCCGGTAATATTGTCGATCGCAAATTGCGGGCTCAGTCTTCCTCCAATGGAAGGCATCAGCGGAATCCAATAACCAAAGATCAGAACAAACAATACCGCGAATACAAACGTAGGCGTAGCTACAAAGATATATCCCAGGAAACGGCACAGATAATCCGGCCATTTATTTTTGTTCTGTGCGCTGACAACGCCCAAAAGAAGGGCTATGAATATGGGCGGGATCCCCGCCCATATTACAAGTTCAATTGTTGCCGGCGCAAACTCCTTGATATCTGTAATTACCGCCCTTTGTGTAACGGCTGAAGTGCCAAGGTCCCCCTGCAGCGCATTGGACAGCCAATAGAAATACTGCATAGGCAACGGGTCATTCAAGTGATTGATCTCCCGATAGTTCTCCAGGACTTCCTCAGAGACATTCGCTCCCAGAGCCAGTCTGGCAGGATCCCCGGGGACCACTTTCATCAGGATAAAGATGATGACCGTCAGACCAAGAAGCACTACAACCGAACTCAGCAGACGTTTTAAGATACTCTTAAGGAGTGCCATGTCTTTTCCTCCTCTCTTCTGTCAGGTCCTACTTCTGATCTGGAAATACCTTGATGTTTCTCATATAGAGAACATATCCCATAACCGGAATCAACTGGTCTTCCTGCGCCGCGTTCCACTCCATGTAATCCGCCTGGTACGCAAACGGTTCATTCGCCTCTGCCAGCGGGATCATTACACATTTGTCAGACAGGTAATTCTGGATCTCTTTGTACTTCGCGATTCTCTCTTCCTCATCCATTGTGCGGATAGACTCATCGATCATCGCATCCAGTTCCGGATCGTTGATCCAGCAGCAGTTCTGCCAGGTTCCAACTTCTCTGGATCTTACCGCTGATGTAAATACAGAACCTGCTTCGGAATAATCTGCTGCAAACAGTGTGGTAGTTACATTCGGTGTTGTGTCTACTGCAGAGGAATTCTCTACAACGCTGGTCCATGGTGTCTGGACAACGTCAACGGTCATTCCTACTTCCTGAGCCGCCGCCTGGATCAGAAGCGCAAGCTTCTCTCTGTCAGGCGTCTCAGATACCCAACAGACTTCAACCGGATAATCCGCCAGATTATCTGCATATTTGGACTGCGCGATCTCTTCTTTTGCCTTTTCAATATTGTAAGAATAATCACACATCTCTGTGTATCCGTTCAGGGTAGAAGAAACAATACTCTTGGCCTGTGCGGAATTCGGGAAAATGTCGTTGCAGATCGTATCATAGTCAAGCATATAAGCCAATGCATTTCGAATATGTACATCGTCTGTCGGCGCTTTCGCATTGTTCAGAAGCAGATACATTACAGAGCCGCCGTTGGTGTTCATGATCTCCACGCCGTCCATCTTGTCCAGGGCTGTCATGGTCTCTGCACTCTGATATTTGTCTGCTACTTCCAGCTCTTTCCGCTGCATCATAGTCTTTACAGTAACTGCCTCATTTGAACCGATGGCCTCGAACTGCTCAGGAGCATCCTCATCGATCCCTGCCCAGTAGTTCTCTGCCTGCTCACAGAGTACATAAGCGCTGGCCGCATACTCTTTCACCTGATAAGGGCCGCTGCCCGCATCATTTTCCAGAAGGAATGCTTTTCCATAATCTCCGTGATCACCATAATCGCCGTCCGCGTATTCACTCTGTACCAGTTCACTATCCACAATGTACAGACGTACCAGCGCAGAAAGCAGGGTTCCATTCGCCTCTTTGCAACGGAATTCTACCGTTGTGTCATCCACTGCTACCGCTTCTTCCACTGTTTCAGTGAAAAGATAGCCAAAGCCTTCTCCCAGAGTCAGCATACGATTCATCGTATACGCCACATCTTTGGCAGTCAGCGGATTTCCACTGTGGAATGTGATGTCATCTCTGATCTTGAACGTCCATGTAAGTCCGTCCTCTGAGGTACTCCACTCGGTAGCCACCCACGGCTCAACTCCGCCGTCTACTGTCGGCATTACCAGGGGATCATACACATTCACGAGAACTGTGGCACCACCGAAGTCAGAAGTAACTCCCGGATCGATCTGGGGAAGCTCTGTCAACGTATAACGAACGATACTGTCGCTCACATCGCCTGCTGTCGTTGCCTCTGCTCCTCCTCCGTCACTGCCGCTATCGGAGCCTCCTCCTCCGCAGCCTGCCAGGGACACAACCAGTGCCATAACACACAGAATGCTTACTAACTTTTTCCTCATACATTACCCTCCTTTATAAATGTGAATTTTTTTACCAGAAAACAAATCTATAATCTCAATTTATTTAGAGATTACAAATTTGTTTTCTGATATTATTAATATATATTTGATTTTATCAGTATTTGCAGTTATAATCAAATTATTAATCATTATCATATTATTAGTTCAAATAATACATGAACCATCCTTTTGAAAGGAGAACAAAATGTTAGATCCCAAATTAAGAACTTTTCTGATCCTCTGTCAGACAAAAAGCTTTACCAAGACCGCCGAGTCTCTTCACATCACTCAGCCCGCCGTTTCCCACCATTTGAAATATCTGGAGGCTTATTACCAGACCAAACTCTACGAATACAACAACCGCAAATTTCAGCTTACGCCTTCCGGGGAGATCCTGTATCAGTTTGTCAACTCGGTAAATTCCGATTCCGAACGGCTCAAAGCTCAGCTTCCCTCTCTGTCCACCAACGTCCCGGAACTCCGCATCGGCGCAGAGCAGTCCGCGGGAGAATCCTTTCTCCCACACCTGATCATCTCTTTCCTGAAGGAAATGCCCAAGTGCAAACTGAAGATCATCAGCGAAAACTATTCTTCTCTTTCAACTATGCTGGATAGTGGAGATCTGGATTTCTTTCTGTTTGACGGGGTAGTATCTACCACCAAATATGACTACCATGAGCTGGGCGTGGGAAATGTGATCTGTGTATGTTCCCCCTCCCATCCTCTGGCAGAAAAAGAAGTGTCCATCCAGGAGGTGTACAACAACACCCTGATCCTGGGCGCGGAAAATACTCCCTCCCGGATCCGTCTGGAGAATATTTTCCAGGAGAACGGTATTCTGACTTACCGGTTTTCCAATCACATCGAAGTAAGCAACAGCCTGTCCTGCGTCAAGGAGCTTATCCTCCACAACGCCGGGATTTCCTTCCTCTATAAAAGCGGCGTAGCCAAAGAACTGGCCCACGGGAACCTGAAACAGATCCACATCCACCATTTCCATGAGCAACACGCCTACAACCTGATCTGCATGAGAAACAGCTATTTTAATCCTTCTCAGGCTTATTTTATCCAGTTCTGCCAGGATTTCCTGAAGCAGTGGAACTCCGGAAATATAACGCCAGACCTCTAAGTATGAGGTCTGGCGTTTCTGGAGATCTGTTCTCCCAGTTGATATGCTTTTCTACAATCTTCCGGGAAATGTTCCTCCCGGTATCGCAGCTTCTCCTCTTCATTAAAGCGGCTTGCCACATATTTCCCGTACTCATCAAACTGACAGGTATTATTCACATACAGGATCTCCGGCCTTCTAAAGACCCGCTCTACAAATCCCTCCATACGGGCCAGACGCTCCGGATATCCCATCTTCCACATATTTTCCTCTGTTACGTTCATCGTGTACAGAAATGCCGTTGGCATCCGTTTTGGCGCCAGAGAATCATACTCTTTCGTATATGCAAGATAAGCAAAGAGCAGCCGCTCCAGAAGCGCCCGCAGCTGCGCAGTGATATCATGGAAATAAACCGGAGAACCAAAAATAATCCCGTCTGCTTCCGACAATTTTTCGATCACTTCTGTGATCTCATCCTTTTTCGCACATTTTCCAAAGCTCTTCCCGCCGACCCGCTTGCAGGCAAAACAGCTGATGCAACCTGTGTATGTATGATCATACAGATCGATCCGCTCACAATCCGCCTCCGGCACCACAGACTTTATTCCTTCCAACGCATGGTCCAGTAGCGTCGCTGTGTTCCAGTTTTTTCTCGGGCTTCCATTTACTGCATAGAACTTCATCGTTTTTCACCTCCGCGCATAATAAGATTTTGCTGCAATTATCCAATAAAAAAGAGGTGCCGCTTCTTCGGCGACACCAGCTTATCTTTTGTACAGCCCAAAATGCCGGTTCCTGTATTTTGACTCCTAGCCGCAGCCAGGTGGGTGTCCGCATCTGCTTTTCTGCCTTCCTCTCAAATGGGGGCCTGACATATTACAGAGATATAAGAGTCCCGTTTAAAGTTTTGTAGGTTCAAAATTACAGGAATTATCGAGCATCCCAGGTTTCCATCTGCAAGTATTATAACTCATTTACACAGATTTTACAACTCCTAAAATCTTCCTTGCTTCGCTCCCCAAATGATACTTATCCTATCTCTTCTACCATCCGCCGGATAGTATCTTCTTCCTCTTCCAGAGCTTCCGCGATCTCCGGGATAGTCTTCCCCTTGGCCAGCTTCTTCTGGATCTGTTCCTTCAGATGATCTGTCCAGCCGGCCTTCTCTCCGGCCTCCCAGGCTTCCTCCCGCTCCTGCCGGATATGCTTCTCCTGGTCATATTCATAGATACTCACGTTCTTCGCCTCCCTGCGATTCTTCTCTAAGAACTCCTTCAG
>NZ_DBGCJQ010000028.1:0-12080 GCF_048354975.1 Massilistercora timonensis
GAGCAGAAGAACCTGCAGGCACAAAGTACAGTATTATGAGACAGACCAGATGGGGATCGTCCATCATTCCAACTATATCCGCTGGTTTGAGGAGGCAAGGACCGACCTGATGGACCAGATCGGATTCGGATATGAAGAGATGGAGGAGCGGGGGATCTTAAGCCCGGTGCTCTCCGTGGAGGCAGATTACCTGCGGATGGTGCACTTTGGGGATACCGTTACCATCGAGACCCACATCCAGTCCTATAACGGTATCAAGCTGACTGTGGCTTATGAAGTGATTGATGATAAGACAGGGATGGTCCACTGCCGGGGGATGTCCAGGCATTGTTTTATCAACCGGGACGGAAGGCCTCTGTCCCTGAAGCAGGCCTGTCCGGAGATCCACAGGCTGTTTGCCGGCGAACTGGAAACCCAGGAGAAAGAATCTTAAAACATATAAAGAAAGGAAAGAGAGAACATGAAAATCACACTGAAAGACGGATCGGTAAAAGAGTATGGCCAGAGCATGGCAGTCATCGATGTGGCCAGGGATTTAAGCGAAGGCCTGGCCAGAGCGGCTACCTGCGCCAAGGTGGACGGAGAGGTGAAAGACCTGCGCACCGTGCTGGATAAGGACTGCGAGCTGGAGATCCTGACCTTTGATTCTGAGGAAGGAAAAGGGGCCTTCAACCACACTGCGTCCCACATCATGGCCCAGGCGGTAAAGCGGCTCTATCCGGAGACCAAGCTTGCCATCGGTCCTTCCATCGCCAATGGATTCTACTATGATCTGGACCGGGAGACTCCATTTACCACAGAGGATCTGGAGAAGATCGAGGCGGAGATGAAGAAGATCGTCAAAGAGGATCTGAAGCTGGAGCGCTTTACCAGATCCAGAGACGAGGCGGTGGCATATTTTAAGGAGAAAGAGGAACCTTATAAGGTAGAGCTGGTGGAAGATCTTCCGGAAGGAGCTGAGATCAGTTTCTACAGCCAGGGAGAATTCACAGATCTGTGCGCAGGTCCTCATCTTATGTCCACGAAGGCGGTGAAGGCATTTAAGCTTACCAGCCTTGCAGGCGCCTACTGGAGAGGGGATGAGAAGAACAAGATGCTCACCCGGATCTACGGCGTGGCTTATCCCAAGAAGAGCGAGCTGGACGACTACCTGCACATGATGGAGGAGGCAAGAAAGCGGGATCACAGGAAACTGGGAAGAGAGCTGGGACTTTTTATGATGAGCGACGAGGGACCGGGCTTCCCCTTCTTCCTGCCAAAGGGAATGGAACTGAAGAACACCCTTCTGGATTACTGGAGAAAGCTCCACCGGGAGAAAGGCTATGTAGAGGTGTCCACACCCATTATCTTAAGCCGTCACCTGTGGGAGAACTCCGGACACTGGGATCACTATAAAAACAACATGTATACCACAGTCATCGATGAGGAAGACTATGCGGTAAAACCCATGAACTGCCCGGGCGGCATGCTGGTATACAAGTCAGAGCCCCGCTCCTACAAGGATCTGCCGATCCGGATGGGAGAGCTGGGACTGGTACACCGGCATGAGAAATCCGGTCAGCTCCACGGGCTTATGCGTGTCCGCTGCTTCACCCAGGATGACGCCCATATCTTCATGACGCCGGAGCAGATCCGGGATGAGATCAAGGGTGTGGCCCAGCTGATCGATGAAGTCTACAGCCTGTTTGGATTTAAATATCATGTAGAACTGTCCACCCGTCCGGAGGACAGCATGGGAAGCGACGAGGACTGGGAGATGGCGACAGAAGGTCTTCGCGGCGCGCTGGACGACATGGGACTTGACTATATCGTCAATGAAGGTGACGGCGCTTTCTACGGCCCGAAGATCGACTTCCATCTGGAGGACTCCATCGGAAGAACCTGGCAGTGCGGGACTATCCAGCTGGATATGCAGATGCCTCAGCGGTTTGACCTGGAGTACACAGGAGCAGACGGAGAGAAACATCGTCCGATCATGATCCACCGGGTTGCCTTTGGTTCCATCGAGCGATTTATCGGCATCCTGATCGAGCATTTCGCAGGAGCCTTCCCAACCTGGCTTGCGCCGGTGCAGGTAAAGGTGCTTCCCATCTCCGACAAGCATATGGATTATGCGCAGAAGGTATATGAGGCTCTGGAGGCGGCAGGCATCCGCTCCGAGATCGACACCCGGGCAGAGAAGATCGGTTATAAGATCCGGGAGGCTCAGGTGAACAAGATCCCTTATATGCTGGTTGTAGGCGGGAAAGAAGAGGAAACCGGCAAGGTTTCTGTAAGAAGCCGGTTTGCAGGAGATGAAGGACAGAAAGATCTGGCGGCCTTCATTGAGGACATTCAGAAAGAGATCGCCGACAAGACCATCCGGGAAGTAGAAGTTGAGGAATAAAGCCGGATAGATCTGCAGGAAGCAGGGCATACTATCTTTGATACAGGCATTGGCCAGCAAAGGAGGGATAGTATGCCAGAATTAAAATGTACCGTACAGACCTGTGCCCACAACCAGAATTACTACTGTAACCTGGACAAGATCACCGTGGGAGGAGACAGCGCGAAGCGGGCGGCAGAGACCTGCTGCGACAGCTTCGAGGAGCGAAGAGAGGGCTCTTACTCCAATCAGATGAAAGAAGCTTCCGCCAACTGCGGCATCGACTGTAAGGCAAGGGAATGTATGTACAATGAGGACTGCGTCTGTCACGCAGGAAAGATCAGCGTGGAGGGCGGAAACGCCTGCTGCTGCGAGCAGACAGAATGCGCCACATTCCGCTGTTAGGAAGAAAAAAGGGACAGGGTGAAAACCCTGTCCCTTTTAAAATGGCGTGCCGATCATATCGTATGGCGTCACCTGATAAACATAGTAATTCAGCCAGTTGGTATAGAGATTGTTGGAAGTGGCCCTCCAGGTAAGGAGCGGCTTGTTCTCGGGATTGTCCCCCGGGTAGTAGTTGACGGGCATCTGAATGTCCAGACCCTTGGACAGGTCCCGTTTGTACTCCGTGTCCAGAGTGATCCGGTCATATTCCGGATGGCCCATGACGAAGATCTGCCGCCCGTTTTCCGCCATAGCCAGGAACAGTCCGGCTTCCTCGGATTCCGCCAGGATGGTAAGTCTTGGGTCCTTGCGGACAGCCTCCAGGGGCGTCTCAGTATGGCGGGAGTGGGGAGCCAGGAATACGTCGTCAAATCCCCGTACCAGCGGGATCTTGCGGTTCATGACCCGATGCCAGAAGATGCCGAATACCTTGTGGTCAAGAGGGGCCTTGTCGATGTCGTAGTGATAGTAGATGCCTGCCTGGGCGCCCCAGCACAGGTGAAGGGTGGAGGTGACATGGGTCTTGCTCCATTCCATGATCTCTTTTAATTCTTCCCAGTAATCCACCTCTTCAAAAGGCATTTGTTCCACCGGAGCCCCGGTGATGATAAAGCCATCGAAATTTTCATGCTTGATCTCACAGAACTTCTGATAAAATTTATTCAAATGGCTGGTAGGCGTATTCTTGGACTGATGACTGGAGACGGTGACAAATACAACGTCTACCTGGAGCGGTGTGTTGGAGAGAGAGCGCAGAAGCTGGAGCTCTGTATCCTCCTTCAGCGGCATCAGGTTCAAAAGGCCGATCTTGATGGGGCGGATGTCCTGATGCAGGGCACGATGTTCGTCCATGACAAAAATATTCTCCTTTTCCAGGATTTCCTTTACCGGAAGATCATTTTGTACTCGAATTGGCATGCGATACCTTCCTCCTTTGCAGGTTCACAGATAAAATCATTATAACTGTTTCAGGAAAGAGAGTCAACCATAAGGGGGAATACTTTGACTTTACAGATAAAAATTAAAATGTTATAGTATGAATATACGAATAACATTTTCTGAGGGGCGCGCTTTCGCGCGGTACAGACAAGCGGGGAGAGTAGATCATGCAAAGTGTGTATGCGTCAAAACTTACAAAAGAAAAGATCTGGCCGGATTTTTCGGCTCATTTCAGGAGTCCTTTTACAGCGGCCTCCTATGAGTCGGACATCCGGGAGGTGATGGAGTATTTTAAGCGGGATTTCTGGAAGGTGCGGGAGGCGGAAGTGGAGACATATTTCCGCTGGATGGAACATAAGGTGGAACAGGGGATCTTAAGCGGCGCCACAGTGGCCAAGAAGTTCAGGGAGCTGCATTCCTTTGCGGAATTTGCCTGTGAGAACCGGGAGCGGTACCGGCTGGGGAAGGGATATCAGGATTACTATCAGCCTTATCTGAAGCGGATGGAGAAGCAGGAGCCTTATGCAAGATCTGTGCCGGCCGGCCACGTGGACCGGCTTCTTGCCGCCGCCCAGGAGGATCTTATGGCCTATGGGATCATCCTGCTTTTGTACCGGGCAGGGCTTACTTCCACAGAGATCATCTGGCTTCGGCCCGGAGACCTGACGGTGTATGACAACGGCGTGTACGCGGCGGTGAGAGGGAGGAAGGAGCAGTGCCTGATCCCGGAGGATGTGTTCGCCGTGTTAAGAAAGTATCTGGAGACTTGTCCGGGGCAGCCCTTCTTGTTCTGCAGCAGCCGGGGGAACCAGATGAACCTGATGGGGATCAGCCGGCTTCTGAAGAAATATGAGAAGAAAGCGGGTATCCCATCCTACAGCGCCCAGAGCATCCGGAACACCTGCGGGTTTAATCTTTTTGCTTACGGGGCGGACGAAGAGCAAACTGCCAGCCGGCTTGGAGTGACGGGGGTCCAGATCCGCCGTTACCGGAATGCAGGGTACCGGGAGCAGCTCCAGCTGGAGGCGGAGAAGCTGGTGAAGCTGCGGGCAGAGCCTCCGGCTGCCGGTTTGTAAGTATGTTAAGAACGCGCAAAGCGTCAGAAAATTCACAAAACAAAGATAGATGTATATTTAACAATCTTTGGAGATGGTAAAAATTCACAAAAATGAGGGAATTAAATGAAAAATCTTGCTATTAAGAAAATTTTAAGGTACAATGGACGAAAGTAAAAAGTACATGTGAAAAGGAAGGGAAACGAAAAAAAGAAAAGAGCAAAGGGGGAATTGCATTTATGTTTGACGCTATTAATTCATTCGTTACCACAGTAAACGGCGTTGTATGGGGGTGGCCGATGATCATCCTGCTCCTTGGAACACATATCTTCATGACGTTCCGGACCGGATTCATCCAGAGACATTCCATCGGAAAAGGTATCAGGCTTTCCGTGACGAAAGACCCGGAAGCAGAAGGTGAAGTATCCCAGTTTGGCGCTCTTACCACCGCGCTGGCGGCTACCATCGGTACCGGTAACATCATCGGTGTTGGTACAGCCATCGCCATGGGTGGTCCCGGAGCGGTTCTGTGGATCTGGCTCAGCGGTGTATTCGGAATCGCTACCAAATATTCCGAGGCGCTGATCGCTGTTAAGTATCGTGTAAAGACAGAAGACGGACGTATGCAGGGCGGCGCGTTCTACGCGCTGGAGAGAGGCTTACATATGAAATGGCTTGGAATGCTGTTCGCGATCCTGGCCGGTGTCGCTTCCTTTGGTATCGGCTGTGCGACCCAGGTTAACGCCATCGCCACAGTTGCCAATGAGAACTTCAACATTCCGCCTCTTCCGGTTGGAATTGTGATCGCATTACTTACCGCATTCGTTATCTTCGGTGGAATCAAATCCATCGCTAATGTATGTGAGAAACTGGTTCCCTTCATGGCAATCTTCTATGTACTTGGATGTCTGATCATCCTTGGCATGAACTATGACTTTATCATCCCTGCTATCGCTACTATCTGCAGACTGGCCTTCACACCTGGCGCAGCTGCCGGCGGTCTGGTTGGTACCGGAATCCTGATGGCGATGCGGTTTGGTATTGCCAGAGGACTTTTCTCCAATGAGTCTGGTATGGGTTCTGCTCCCATCGCGGCTGCAGCGGCTCAGACCAGAAACCCGGTTCGTCAGGCGCTGGTATCCTCCACAGGAACCTTCTGGGATACCGTTGTTGTTTGTCTGATGACTGGTCTTGTACTGGTAACCACAATTATGAAGAACCCCAACATCAATGCAGATGAAGTATCTGACGGCGGCGTCCTGACTTCTCTGGCATTTGGTCAGATCCCGGTTCTTGGTCCATTGATCCTGACTCTTGGTATCATCACTTTCGCTTACTCTACCATCCTTGGATGGGCTTACTACGGTGAGCGGTGCGTGGAATACTTCGCAGGAAGATTTGGCAAGGGCATCCTGATCGGATATCGTCTCCTCTATGTTGCAGTTGCGGCGATCGCTCCGGTAGTAGCTCTTGACCTGGTATGGCTGATCGCGGATACGCTGAACGCGTTCATGGCGATCCCCAACCTGATCGCAGTACTGCTTCTGTCTAACGTGATCGTGAAAGAGACGAAAGAGTACATCAACGATCTGGATAAGAAGGATGAGACTCCGATCCCGGTTATCAAGACCAAAGCAGGAAGCGTAAATTAGTAAAATTGGTGCGTGCACTTTTGAACATGTACTTTGTCCGGATGAAACCGGACAGAAACAGTTCCGTTCTGGTAGAAATACCGGAACGGGACTGTTTTTTACTTCGGAGGCATTGACGGCGGCTCTGTCTGGTGATAATATAGACAGGAACTACAGAATATAGTAATCAAAGAGATGAACGTCTACCACATATGGTGAGAGAAGGGAAAGGCAGGAAAAAGGATGGCCAAGAGGATCGCACAGTTTCACAAGGTGAGTTTTGATAAGTTCCAGGAAGGATTTATTGACTGTTTCGGACCGGTGGAGGAGAGGGAGATCCGTGATATCTATGAAGCCATCAAGCTGCCGGTGCGGGCTACCCGAGGTTCCGCCGGATATGATTTCTTCGCGCCGCTGTCTCTTTCCATCGCGCCGGGCAGGACGGTGAAAGTTCCCACAGGGATCCGGGTGGAGATGCAGGAGAACTGGGTGCTGAAGTGCTATCCCAGGAGCGGGCTTGGATTTAAGTACCGGCTGCAGTTAAATAATACGGTAGGGATCATTGACAGCGATTATTTCTATTCTGACAATGAAGGCCATATTTTCGCCAAGATCACCAATGACACCAATGAAGGGAAGACGGTGGAGATCGAGGCGGGGACCGGATTCATGCAGGGTATCTTCGTGGAATACGGGATCACAGTGGACGACGAGGTATCAACAGTCCGAAACGGCGGACTGGGGAGTACTACAGATAGATAAGGCCCAAAGAAAGGCCGAGTGAGGGACAGTGGGGTAGGCGCTGTTCCAGACCGGGGACGGGGTATTTTCAAGAATACCCCGTCCCCGGTTGTATATTCTGAGAACCGGACGGGCATGATAATTCCAGAAATATGTGATGAGGACGGAGGAAGGATCATGTCTGAGAGAAAACAGGTGACAGCCTCGCGGGAGGCGAATACAGACTATCTGAATCAGGTGCTTCCCATCCGGGAGAGTTTCGACCTGATCCAGAGGGATATCCAGATCGGAGGGCGGATGGCCTCCTTTTATTTTATTGACGGCTTTATGAAGGACGAAGTCATGCTTAAGATCATGGATTCCCTCCTGAAGGTGAAGGAAGAGGAGATGCCGGCGGACGCCACACAGTTCTCCCGGCTGTGCGTTCCCTATGTGGAGGTGGATGTGCTGGGAGATTTCGATCAGGTGCTGAAGAACCTGCTGTCGGGAGTGACCTGTCTCTTCATCGACGGTTATGAGGCCTGTATCGCCATTGACTGCAGGACTTATCCCATGCGGAGCGTAGAGGAGCCGGACAAGGACAAGTCTCTCAGGGGCTCCCGGGACGGGTTTGTGGAGACGGTGGTGTTCAACACTGCCATGCTGCGGCGGCGGATCCGGGATCCGGAACTGGTGATGGAGATGAAAGAGGTGGGGGACAGCTCCCGTACAGATGTGGCTGTGTGCTATATGAAGGACCGGGTGGACCAGGCGCTCCTTAAGCGGGTGGAAGAACAGATCGGCTCCATTAAGACCGGGGACTTAAGGATGAACCAGCAGAGCCTGGCGGAATGCCTGTTCCGGCGCAAGTGGTATAATCCATTTCCCAAATTCAAGTTCACAGAGCGGCCGGATACGGCGGCGGCCTGCCTGTTGGAGGGAAAGGTGGCCATTCTGGTGGACAATTCCCCCTCGGCTCTGATCCTGCCCACTTCCATCTACGATATGATCGAGGAGGCCAACGATTATTATTTCCCCACCCTGACCCGGGTATACCTGAAGGCAGCCCGGGCGCTGATCAATTTCCTCACCATCTTCCTGACGCCGGTATTCCTTCTTTTTATGCAGAATCTTAACTGGCTGCCGGAGATCTTCGCCTTTGTGGCGGTGAAGGATACGGTGAACATCCCTTTGATCTTCCAGCTTCTTATGCTGGAGATCGCCATCGACGGCCTGCGTCTGGCGGCGCTGAATACGCCCAGCATGCTGAGCACGCCCTTAAGTGTGATCGCCGGCCTGGTGATGGGGGAGTTCTCGGTAAAATCTGGCTGGTTCAACTCGGAAGTCATGCTCTACATGGCTTTTGTAGCGGTGGCAAACTATACCCAGCCCAATTTTGAACTGGGGTATGCGCTGAAATTCATGCGGCTCCAGCTGCTGGTGCTGACGGCCCTCTTTAACTGGGTGGGCTTTGCCGCCGGCTGCGGGAACGTGGTTATGAGCATCTGCTTTAACCGGACCCTCTCCGGAAGAAGTTATCTGGATGTGCGATTGAATTAGAGGAAGTCGGGTGCTATAATAGGAAAAGAAACTTAAGAGAAAAGGAAATGACAGACTTATGCAGACATCTGAGGAGAAACTGGGCAGTCAGCCGCTGGGGAAACTGATGGTTTCCATGGCAGTACCGGCGGTGACGGCCCAGTTCATTAATGTACTTTACAATATCGTAGATAGGATCTACATCGGGCACATAGCGGGGTACGGGGATCTGGCCCTCACGGGAGTAGGTGTCACCTTCCCCATCATCACCCTGATCTCCGCCTTCAGCGCCTTCGCGGGAATGGGCGGAGCGCCCCTTGCCTCCATTGAGCTTGGGAGACGGAACCATGAGAAGGCAGAGCAGATCCTGGGCAATTCGGCGGCCATGATGATCCTGTTCTCCATCATCCTGACCATCGGGTTTTCCATCTTCAAGACGCCGGTGCTCTATGCCTTCGGCGCCAGCGACGCCACCATCGGGTACGGGGAAGACTATATTGCCATCTATCTTCTGGGAACCATCTTTGTCCAGTTGTCCGTAGGCTTAAACACCTTCATCAGCGGACAGGGAAGCGCCCTGACGGCTATGCTGTCGGTGCTGATCGGAGCGGTGATCAATATTGTGTTGGATCCTATCTTTATTTTCCTGTTTGGCATGGGAGTGAAGGGGGCGGCCCTGGCCACCATTCTGTCTCAGGCGGTAAGCGCGGCCTGGGTCCTCCGGTTTCTCACTTCGCAGAAGAGTGTGATCCGGCTGCGGAAGCGTTATCTGAAATTCCATGGCCCGGTGGTGAAGAAGATCGCCGGCCTTGGGATCTCTCCATTTATCATGCAGAGTACGGAGAGCCTGGTCAGCGTGACCCTGAACTACGGCCTGCAGAAATATGGCGGCGACCTGTACGTGGGCACCATGTCCATTATGACCAGTATTATGCAGGTGATCGTCATCCCCATCCAGGGACTGACCCAGGGCGTCCAGCCTATCACCAGCTATAACTACGGAGCGGGAAATAAGGAACGGGTGAAGGGGACCATGGTCCGCCTGATCGCTGTCTGCCTTGTGGGAACGCTTATTTTCGCCGGGATCGCGGTGCTGGCGCCCGGAGTTTACGCCCGGATCTTCACCCCCAAGCCGGAGCTGATCGAGATGACCTGCCGGTATATGCCGGTGTATTTCCTGGGAATGACCATCTTCGGGATCCAGTCCGCCTGCCAGTCTACCTTTGTGGCGCTGGGACAGGCCAGGGTATCGGTGTTTATCGCCCTTCTAAGAAAGGTGATCCTTCTGGTGCCCCTGGCTATCATCCTGCCGGTTTTCCTGGGAGTGGACGGCATCTATCTGGCGGAGCCAATGGCGGATATCACCTCGGTTCTGACCACCAGCATAGTCTTTGCCGTTACCGTGAAAAAAATTTTGCGTAATATGGGGGAAAGTGGTATGATGAGTGCAGAAAAAGTGAAAAAGGAGGAGGAACAATGAGCGATTTTGTGATCACCGTGAACAGCACAGTAGACGTTCCAAAAGAATGGCTGGAAGAGAGAAATGTACCGGTAGTGCCGTTAAAGTATACAATAGATGGAGAGACTTATGAAGATATGAACGGCCTGTCCGCCAAGGAGTTTTTCCAGAAGCTCAGGGAGGGGAAGATGGCAGTGACTTCCCAGGTAAATCCTGAGGAGGCCAGAGCTGCTCTGGAGCCTTTCCTGAAGGAGGGCAAAGACGTGCTCCATCTGGGATTTTCTTCCGGACTGTCCGGCACCTGCAACAGTATGATGATCGCAGGAGAGGAACTGAAGGAGGACTATCCGGACCGGAAGGTGATCGTGATCGACACCCTGTGCGCCTGCCTGGGAGAGGCTCTTCTCCTCTACTACGCAGTGAAGCTGAGGGACGAAGGAAAGACCATCGAGGAAGTGGCCCAGTGGGCGGAGGAGAATAAGCTCCACATCTGTCATGACGTGACGGTGGACGATCTCAACCATCTGCAGAGAGGCGGCCGGATCTCCAAGACCACCGCCATCTTGGGCACCATGGTGCAGATCAAGCCCATCATCCACATGGACGACACCGGGCATCTGCAGGTGATCGGGAAAGAGCGTGGAAGGAAGAAATCCCTTAACAAGATCGTGGATATGGCGGTGGAGCAGTCAAAAGGCTGGGATAACGACATTATCATGATCACCCACGGAGACTGCCTTGAGGACGCAGAGTATGTGGCAGGTCTGGTGCGCCAGAAGATGGGCATCGATAACATCCTGATCAACAATATCGGAACCGTGATCGGAAGCCATACCGGCCCGGGAGTTGTGGCAGTGTTCTGCCTGGGTAACAAGCGATAGGACGGGAGAAGCCATGAGAAAGAATCTTGTGATCGACAGCCGCATGAAGGAGCTGTGGCCGGCAGTGCGGGTGGGCTGTCTTCAGTACCAGGTACAGGTAGAGAGGAAGAACCCGGAACTGTGGGCTTACCTTAAGAAAGAGATCTATAAGAAGGCAAAAGACGCCATCTTCGATTATGGGGTCAATGAGATCCCTAATATCAAAGAGTCCCGGGCGGCTTATAAGGCGTTCGGGAAGGATCCCAGCCGTTACCGGGTGTCCTCGGAGGCGCTGATCCGGCGGATCGGCCAGGGGAAGAGACTCTATGAGGTGAACACGGTGGTGGATGTGAACAACCTGATCTCCATTGAGTCCGGATTCTCCGTTGGCTCTTATGACGCCGCCAGGATGGGAGAGGATCTTGTCTTCCGGATCGGAGAGGCAGGAGAGACCTACAAGGGGATCGGCAAGGAAGAGATCAAGATCGACGCTCTTCCGGTGCTGGCAGATGAGCAGGGCGCCATCGGCAGCTCCACCAGCGACTCGGAGCGGGCCATGATCACGGAGGAGGCACAAGAGGTCCTGACGCTGATCTACTCCTTCTCTGACAACCAGGATCTGGAGAAAGCCCTGGAATCCGGCAGGAGATATCTGGAACAGTATGCGAAAACCTCCGGGATCCAGAGCTGGATCGTGGAATGATCAAAAAATGGTTGACAGACAGGGAAGACTGTGATAAATTATTAGTTGCGCAAAGCGAAAAGAAAGTAGAGTGTCCACTCTCACCATAGCACGATCGGGTGACTATTGGTTTGATATCGTACAAAAAGACAGGGTATGGATATGCCCGGGGTTTTTGGATGTAACAGAGTGGATAGTCTCGAAACTGTCCACTTTTTTATTTTATGCAATGGGGGTGCAGGGAAATTAGCGATTTAATGATTAACGAACAGATCCGGGATAAGGAAGTACGGGTCATTGGAAGCGACGGACAGCAGCTGGGCATCATGTCGGCCCGGGAAGCACAGAAACTGGCAACAGAAGCAGAACTGGATCTGGTCAAGATC
>NZ_DBGCJQ010000029.1:0-9944 GCF_048354975.1 Massilistercora timonensis
GTAGACTGATGTTCATACAGGGACAGCCGTGCGTCAATAAGGAATGACAGGTCATTCTTCATGGACATATAGATGGCGTTCTCCAGGGTATTGATCTCCAGAAGTTCCGGATCCTCATAATGTTTTCCACTGATTGCATTATACAGTTCCAGCAGTTTCCTCTTGTCCTCAAAGATCATGACAAATAGGCGTGCCTTATACAGGCGGTTCGGTTTCTTCTCCATCCAGTTTCCTCCTTTGAAATAAAATGTCCGCAGGAGGCATCTGTCTTCTTTTATAAAACCTCTCTGCGATGTTTGATTGGGATACAAAGCATTGAGATTTCTTCTGACAGATCCTGTCTGAATGTTCGACGCGGCAGACGCCGCCAAGAAGTGAACAGCTAGAAATGTAAATGCTTTTGTTATGGAAAATTTATCACTGAACCGGCAGACTGTCAACTGCTTTTTTCTTTCAAAAATCTGCAACCTAATAAAAAAGCGCCTTGCAGCCATTTCAAAAGCCACAAGGCACTCCCTTTATTATGCTATTTTATTCAATCAAATATCGGATTAAATTTACACCTGCGGTCCAGCCGGAACCAGAGCCTTTCCGGCTTCGTTTCCTTCGTATTTCTTGAAGTTCTTCACGAATCTTCCCGCCAGGTCTTTTGCCTTCGCATCCCACTCGGAAGCGTCTGCGTAAGTATCCCGCGGATCCAGGATACCGGAATCTACGCCCGGAAGTTCGGTAGGTACTTCAATGTTGAAGTAGGGGATCTTCTTGGTAGGCGCGTTCAGGATATCGCCGTTTAAGATGGCGTCGATAATGCCGCGGGTATCCTTGATGGAGATACGCTTGCCGGTTCCGTTCCATCCGGTATTTACCAGGTAAGCCTTGGCTCCGCTCTTCTCCATTCTCTTAACCAGCTCTTCTGCGTACTTGGTCGGATGAAGCTCCAGGAACGCCTGGCCGAAGCATGCGGAGAAGGTTGGGGTAGGCTCTGTGATCCCACGCTCGGTTCCTGCCAGTTTTGCAGTGAATCCGGACAGGAAGTAGTACTGGGTCTGCTCCGGAGTCAGGATGGATACCGGAGGAAGTACGCCAAACGCGTCTGCGGACAGGAAGATCACTTCCTTAGCTGCAGGAGCTGCGGATACCGGGCGCACGATCTTCTCGATATGATCGATAGGATAGGACACACGGGTATTCTCCGTTACGCTCTTATCGTTGAAATCAATCTTGCCGTTCTCATCTACGGTTACGTTCTCAAGCAGCGCGTTGCGCTTGATGGCATTGTAGATATCCGGCTCAGACTCTTTGTCCAGGTTGATGACCTTGGCGTAGCAGCCGCCCTCGAAGTTGAAGACGCCGTTGTCATCCCAGCCGTGCTCGTCATCGCCGATCAGAAGACGCTTGGGATCAGTGGACAGAGTAGTCTTTCCAGTTCCGGACAGTCCGAAGAAGATCGCAGTGTTCTCTCCGTTCATGTCTGTATTTGCAGAGCAGTGCATAGAGGCGATGCCCTTCAGCGGCAGGTAGTAGTTCATCATGGAGAACATACCCTTCTTCATCTCTCCGCCGTACCAGGTATTTACAATAACCTGCTCGCGGCTGGTGATGTTGAACATGGCAGCTGTCTCAGAATTCAGGCCCAGCTCCTTGTAGTTCTCTACCTTCGCCTTAGAAGCGTTGTAAACAACGAAATCCGGCTCGAAGTTCTCCAGCTCCTCATCAGACGGGCGGATGAACATGTTCTTTACGAAATGTGCCTGCCAGGCGACTTCCATGATGAAACGGATCGCCATGCGGGTATCCTTGTTGGTTCCGCAGAATGCATCCACTACGAAAAGTCTCTTGTTGGACAGCTCGTCAAGGGCGATCTTCTTAACCGTATCCCATGCTTCCTGAGAAGCCGGATGGTTGTCGTTCTTGTACTCATCAGAAGTCCACCATACGGTATCCTTGGAGTTCTCGTCCATAACGATGAATTTGTCTTTGGGAGAACGTCCGGTGTAGATACCAGTCATAACGTTGACTGCGCCAAGCTCTGTCACCTGACCTTTTTCGAAGCCTTCCAGCTCCGGCTTTGTCTCCTCCTCAAACAGCATCTCATAAGAAGGATTATGCACAATTTCTGTGGTTCCGGTGATACCATACTTGCTCAAATCGATTTTCGCCATCTTACACTACCTCTTTTCTTTCATTTTTCTGCCGCTTCCGCTCTCCCTTCGTTCCCCGCCGGGCGCGTACTGCAACATTCTTTATTATTATCGCATTGACTCCGGAAAAAGTCAATACTTTAACAATCTTTTTTCGAAAGTTTTTTGTTTTTATTATTCATTTATGATTTATTCTTCCCAAAAATCAAGGAGTATTTTTGTTCAAAATGCAGGATTTTAATTTCAATCCTGCATTTTATGTTTATAATCCAAAATATTTCTGGTTGATCTTGCGGATGCGGATCACGTAGAAGACCAGGGCCACAAAAAGCAGCGCCATCATCACCAGGAACAGTGTATCCATTCCTCCCACGTACACGTTGTAGAGATCCACCGCCCCGTAGAGCGTGCCGATAACGCCCAGGATCAGAAGCGGCCACTGGGCCTCGTTGCAGTATCCCCGGAAATCCTTGCATTTTTTCGGATTTACATCCTTGGGGAGAAGGATCGAGGAACAGATCTCCCCCTTGAATTTCAGCAGATAATAACCGTACAGACAGTACAGGCCACAGCCCAGCCCAAATAAACCAAATATACTTTCCATCCTTTGCTACTCCTTTTCTCTTATGTTTCTGCAGCGCTCCTGCTTTAGATCCCCAGGATCCGGCGCACCGTCTCCTTCATCTCTGCCGGCGCACACTCCAGCCGGTGGCGGGGACTCTCCGTAAGGATCTCCCGGATAGCCCGGGGCATCTCCACGCCGGAGATCTTCTCCAGTTCCGGGATCAGATCCAGCTCCTCCCGGTCTTTGTAATGCCTGTCCACTGCGCTCAGCACGCTTTTGACGAATTTATAGGGACTTGCGGTGGAAGCCACCACACAGACTCCTTCCAGCTCTTCCTCTGCCCGGATCTCCTCACATACTTTGGAGGCCACCGCAGTGTGAGGATCGATGAGATAGCTGGTCTTCTCCCAGACCTTCCGAATCTGAGTGCAGGTCTCTTCCTCTGTGGCATATCCTGCCCGGAAATCATGAAGCCTCTTTCTCATCTCTCCTGAGATCTCATAGCGGCCGGCATCCCTTAATTCTTCCATCCTCCGGAGGGTCTCTTCATCGTCCCTCCCTGTGATCTCATAGAGCAGACGCTCCAGGTTGCTGGAGATCAGGATGTCCATAGAGGGCGAGATGGTCAGAAGGAACTGCCGGTTCCTGTCATACACACCGGTCTGGAAGAAATCAAACAATACTTTATTATCATTGGAAGCACAGATCAGCCGGTCGATGGGCAGACCCATCTGTTTCGCATAATAAGCAGCCAGGATATTTCCGAAGTTTCCGGTGGGCACCACAATGTTGATCTTGTCCCCCGCCTGGATCTCCTCATTTTCCAGAAGTCTTCCATAGGCATAGACATAATAGACGATCTGAGGCACCAGCCGTCCGATGTTAATGGAGTTGGCGGAAGAAAACTGCCGCCCTGCGGCCGCCATCTCCGCTGCCAGGTCTTTGTCCCGGAACAGAGCCTTCACCCCGCTCTGGGCATCATCAAAATTGCCGGTCACTGCCACCACATCTACATTGGCCCCCTTCTGGGTCACCATCTGCAGCTTCTGCACCTGGCTTACGCCGTCCCGGGGATAAAATACGATGATCCGGGTCCCCGGCACATCGGCGAACCCTGCCATGGCCGCCTTCCCTGTGTCCCCGGAGGTGGCCGTCAGGATCACGATCTCTTTGTCCAGGTGGTTTTTCTCCGCCGCCCTGGTCATAAGATGGGGCAGGATGGACAGCGCCATATCCTTGAAGGCGATGGTGGGGCCGTGGAACAGCTCCAGGTAATAAAACCCCCCTGCTTTGGCCAGGGGCGCCACCGCCTCTGTGTCAAACTTGTCGTCATAGGCCTTCCGGATACAGTCCTTAAGCTCCTCCTCCGTATAATCGGTAAGGAACTGCTTCATAACCGCCAGCGCCGTCTCCTGGTAAGTCATGGAGGCAAGCCGGGGAAGCTCCACCCCAAGCTCCGGGATCTTACCCGGGACAAACAGGCCGCCGTCCGGCGCCAGTCCCTGAAGGACCGCCTGGGAGGCTGTCACTCTTAAACTGGAATCTCTTGTGCTTTGATAATACAGATCCATAAGCTCCGCCTTTCTATGCCTGCTGCCTGGATCTGTCCCCGCGGAACGCGATAAACAGCGCCGCGCTCAGAGCCATCAGCAGTGGATAATACAGATAGGGCAGGATGTCAAAGGGGGTAATCCCTGTCAGGCTGGCCGCAGACAGAAGCTGAGCGCCGTAGGGGATCAGTCCCTGTCCCACCGAGGTAAAGATGTCCAGCAGGGAGGCGGAACGTCTAGATGACACCCCGAACTCCGTACTGATCTCTTTGGCGATAGGGCCGGACATCACGATGGCCACCGTGTTGTTGGCCGTACACAGATCCACCAGAAGGGCAAGGCCCGCGATACCTGCCTCTGCTCCCCGGGAGCTTCTGATCCTTCTGCGGATCAGGTCCAGGATAAACTGGATGCCGCCGGCCTCCCGCACCAGAGACACGATACAGGCCACCACAATGGAGATCACCGTAATATCATACATCCCCGTCACCCCGTCTCCCACTGCGGAAAACATGGTGGCAGGGGTCAGGCTTCCGGTGGCAAGCCCCACGATCAGGGACACTGCGGTGCCGCCCAGAAGCACTACAAATACATTAATGCCGATCAGCGCACCCACCAGAACCAGAAGGTAGGGAACCACCCGCCAGATACTGTAGGGCAGTTCTTCCGTCATCTGGTAATCCCCGTGCATGGTGACCAGGAAAAACAACACGACGGTGATAATGGCCGCCGGCAGCACGATCAGGAAATTCTCCCGGAACTTGTCCTTCATCTCACACCCCTGGGTCTTCACCGCCGCAATGGTAGTGTCCGAGATCATGGACAGGTTGTCGCCGAACATGGCGCCGCAGACTACCGCGCCCATGCAGATGGCCAGGCCGAATCCCGTCTTCTCGCTGATCCCCGCCGCAATAGGCGCCAGAGCCGCAATGGTTCCCATGGAAGTACCCATGGAGACCGAGATAAAACAGCCGATCACAAAAAGTCCGGCTACCGCCACCTTCGCCGGCAGGATGGAAAGCCCCAGGTTCACTGTGCTGTCCACGCCTCCCGCCGCCGTTACCGCGCCGGAAAATGCACCGGCGCACAGAAAGATCAGGCACATGGTGATGATATTCTCATCTCCCACGCCTCTTGAAATAATGGTGATCTTCTGCCCGAAATCCAGATCCCGGTTCTGCAGGAAAGCCACCGCCAGGGCGATCAGAAACGCCACGATGGCCGGCATGGCATAGAAATCTCCCGTCAGGATCCCGGACCCCAGGAAGATCACCAGAAATACACCTATGGGCAGCAATGCTGCTCCATTTCCTCTCTCATTCCCCACGACTCGTCCCTCTACTTCTTACTGTTGGTATATTTCACCAGCCCCCCGGCTGCGATCAGCTTCTGCATGAACTCCGGGAAAGGCTGCCCCTTGTACTGGGTCCCTTTGGTATGGTCGTAGATGGTTCCGGTGTCAAAATCCACTTCCACTTCGTCTCCCGCCTCAATCTCTCTTGCGGCTTCCGGGCACTCGATAATGGGAAGTCCGATGTTGATGGCGTTCCGGTAGAAGATCCGGGCAAAGGTCTCGGCGATGACGCAGCTTACCCCCGCCGTCTTCAGACACAGCGGCGCATGCTCCCTGGAGGAGCCGCAGCCAAAGTTCTTGTTGGCCACGATCATGTCGCCTTTCTGCACTTTATTTACAAATTCCGGATCGATATCCGCCATGGCGTGGCTGGCCAGCTCCTGGGCGTCGAAGGAATTCAGATATCTGGCCGGGATGATCACATCCGTGTCTACATTGTCTCCATATTTAAATACATGTCCTTTTGCTCTCATGCCTGTGCACCTACTTTCTCTGGATTGGCGATACAGCCTGCAATGGCGCTGGCCGCCGCTACTTCCGGCGACGCCAGATAGATCAGGGAGTCCACATGTCCCATCCGTCCTACGAAATTCCGGTTGGTGGTGGACACACATTTCTCTCCGGCCGCCATCACGCCCATATGGCCGCCCATACAGGGGCCGCAGCTTGGGGTGTTGACCGCACAGCCTGCATCTACAAATATCTCCAGAAGTCCTTCCTTCATACATTCTTTGTAGATCTTCTGGGTGGCGGGAATGACCATGACCCTCACGTCCCGGTGTACCTTGTGACCCTTCAGGATGGCCGCGGCTCTGCGCATATCCTCCATCCGGCCGTTGGTGCAGGAGCCGATGACCACCTGGTCGATCTTGATAGGCTCCATGGCCTCGATCTCGTCAATGGTCCTGGCGTTGCCCGGAAGATGGGGGAACGCCACGGTGGGACGGACTTCTCCCAGATCGATCTCGATCACTGCATCGTAAATCGCATCCGGATCCGCCTCATAGATCTTATATTCCTTCTTCGTGTGCTCCTTCAGATAGGCTTCCGTCTTCTCATCCACCGGGAAAATACCGTTCTTCGCCCCGGCCTCGATGGCCATATTGGCCATGGTAAACCGGTCGTCCATGGACAGGTTCCCGATGCCGTCCCCGGTGAACTCCATGGATTTGTAGAGGGCTCCGTCCACCCCAATCTTACCAATGATATGGATGATAATGTCCTTGCCGCTCACATAAGGCCCCGGTTTCCCGGTGAGCACAAACTTCAGCGCGCTTGGCACCTTGAACCACAATTCACCTGTGGCCATGCCGGTGGCGATATCGGTGGTCCCCACTCCCGTGGAGAAGGCTCCCAGCGCCCCGTAGGTACAGGTGTGAGAGTCCGCGCCGATGATGCACTCTCCTGCCGCCACCACGCCGGCTTCCGGCAGGATGGCGTGTTCCACGCCGGACTTACCCTGCTCAAAATACCAGGTCAGTCCCTGGTCTTTGGCGAACTCCCGGATCGCCTTGGAGTTCTCCGCTGATTTAATATCCTTATTGGGTGTGAAATGGTCCGGCACCAGCACGACTTTATCCCGATCAAAGACCTTGTCCGCCATCTGCCCGAAGATGGGCAGGGCCATCGGTCCTGTGATATCATTTGCCATAACCACATCTAACTTCGCCTCGATCAGCTGGCCTGCCTCCACATGGTCCAACCCTGCGTGGGCTGCCAGGATCTTCTGCGTCATTGTCATTCCCATCACGACAACCTCCTGTTCTTCTACTTGTACTTAGCTTTACAGGATATTTTAACACAGATGAGCAAGAGGGCGCAAGAAAGAATACACAAGAGCGCAAGAACCATCAAGTTCCCCTCATCCCCGGTTTTCGGGGCCTGGGGAAGGGGCTCTTCCTGCCGGGGCGAAGGTTGGGGCGCCGGCTCTTCCGGTTCCGGCTCCGGCTCTGGTTCCGGCTCTTCTGGTTCCGGTTCCGGCTCTGGTTCCGGCTCTTCCACCTCCACGGTCTCCCGGTCCTTCTCCTCAGGAGCATTATCCGCCCGGACCACCACTTCATTTTCAATCTCCCGGCCGATCACCGAAGCGTCGGTGATGGCCACCTGGTACTCCACCCGATACCTCTGCCCGCTCTCCGGGCCCCGGAGGAATTCCCCGGCCTCGATGGTATAGGAATTGCCCCGGACGGTGATCTTCGCCTCCGGGACCACCTGGTCTTCCTCATCCAGCAGCACCACGGAAGTCTTCTGAAGCTTCACGCCTTCCGTAAGGATGGTATCGGTGATCACCACATTCTTGGCCACCGCATCCTGGATCCGCTGGGTCACATCGATGGTATAGGTAATAAGGTCCCCCAGCTCATAGGTCTTGCCGGATTTGTCCGCCTCCTTCTCAATCTCCAGCTCCGGCTCCGGGACCCAGGACACCTGGAGGGATACCGGTTTCACCTGGGCTTTCACCAGGGTCCCGCTTCCGATGTGCTGATTACCACTCCCCGCCTCGAAGACCAGCGCTCTCCACTTCTGCCGGTTCTTCCCGTACAGGTCGCCGGTCTTAAAGCCGCCTCCATTTCCATAAGCCACATCCGCCCAGAGATAGAATCGGTCGCCCCCGCGGACTACCGCCTGTTCCTGGTCACTGGTCCCCCTGGTCACATTTACCAGAGTCACCCCTTCCGGCAGAGGGATCTTCACCTGGTTGGCCGGATCGCCTGTGCAGGTTACCGTCTCCGTCTGCTGCCGTCCCTCTTTTGGATCGAAGGATGCCGTAAGCTTTGACCGGGAGAATGTAAGCTCCGGCTCCGGGATCTCCGGGAATCCCTTCACCGCCTCCACGCATCTGCGGATTGCTCCTTTGGTCTCCTCACTCAGGCCCCGGAAGGCATCGCTCCCTCCGTAGATATAGGACAGCATACAGTGGGAGAAGCAGTAAGCCTCCTGCTTTCCACGCCAGTCTTCCGGCAGCTCCTTCTCCAGATAATCCTCATAGCCCGGGCCGCCGTACACATAATAGAGAGCCTTGGCCAGAAGAGAATCATTGCCCAGAAGGTCCGCCTCGTAAGTTCCTCCCTCCGGCGGCATCTTCTCCGGCTCCAGGCAGTAGCCCAGTTCCCCGTCAATGTAGTAATAGTTGGTCACGTAGCCTTCATAGGCCACCTGTTCGCCCCGCTCCAGCGTCACATCCTGGGCCCGGGCCTCAAGCGACATTCCCTGCCCCATCCCCAGCCACAGGCACACGGACAGCAGGGCGCCTGTCAAAAGCGTCCATATTTTCTTCATAAAAATCTCCTTTCCTGATACGCGAAAAAAACGTATCTCTTATCAAAATACGAACCAACAGTTACCCAATGAAAAAAACGTATGCCCCCTTTCTCATGTGAAATTCCTCGTTTTGGAAATCAGGGAAGAAATCATCCCTTACTGGGGAAACCCCGTGAATAAAAAGAATTGAAAATTTCTTAGACGAGTGTCCTTATCATAAATGGAAATCTCCGGTTTGTCAATAGGACAAACCGGAGATTGTATGTTATCTCCTGACGTGGATCCGCTCCCGCAGTTCCTCCAGGATATCGATATGCCGGCCAAACCGCATGGTGGGGAATGCCTTCAGGAACCGGGCGCTCCTTCTGGCGCTGGAGCGGGCCAGCTCCTCGTAGCGCTCCCGCAGCTTCTGCGTCTGCTCTTCCATCCGCCTGCGGCTTTCTTCCGCGGCTTCCTCCAGCCGCCTGCGCCCCTCTTCCGTAGCTTCTTCCAGGGCCTCCTGGGCCTTCTCGTGGAACTCCATCACGTCGGTCACATTTTCATAGATATTGGCCCCCACCTTATCCGAGAGCTCCCGCAGCTCCGCCGCGATCTTCTCCATGGCGTCAAGCTGCCGGTTCAGCTTCAGGATCGAGGAGGCGGTCACGCCCAGATCCGCGAAGAGGGCGATCTCCAGGATCACGATGAACACGATCCCAAGGGGCACCGGAAGGGCAGATATGCCCCGCCCCACCACCGGATGGATCACCCGGACGATCAGCACGCAGCACACGCCCCACACCAGGGAGAAGGGCAGGCACACGTAACCCCCGATATTCAGCGGCTGGTCCGTATAATCCCACCACTTGTGGTGGAAGATCTTATCCATGAAGAACCCGGTAAGCCCTTCCAGCACCGTCACCAGCACCGTGGATGCCACGTAGAGGAGCACCAGATTCTGATGGACGGGCATAAGAAGCAGCACCACCAGCACCACGCCCACACCGTAGATCGGACACAGGGGCCCGTTTAAGAACCCCCGGTTTACGAACTTTCCCGTCTTCACGGCAGCGAAGGCAACCTCCGTACACCAC
>NZ_DBGCJQ010000030.1:0-9890 GCF_048354975.1 Massilistercora timonensis
TCCTTGTACTTGCGGTCCGCATGAAGATCCTCCTGAGTATGCAATTGTCGATTCATAAGTACCTCACTTTCATTATAGGAAACAAGACTACATGCTGCAACCTTTAAATGAGCTCAAAAGGTCTGGAAATAAATGGCGGAAACCGCCGGATAAAAAATTGACAGCCGGGAAATCCGGCTGAGGTGGAGAAAAGAATTCTCCAGATGATTGTCTGTTCATTATAGTGGAGAGGAGAAAAAAAGGCAAGATGGCAGGATAGACAAATTGGCAAGGAGAATTTTATGAAGATTTATCAATGCAGGTTTATCGCGCTTCCCTGTTCCATATTCTTCCGCAGAATCATCTTGACAATTCAGGCCTTTGTCGGGACAGTTGGCGATAAGGCGGGGGCCGGATGATTGCGGAGGTTAAGCGTCAGCCTCGGAGCAATCAACCGTCCCCGCCTCTCGACAATGCGCGCGATAACCCTATATTTTCTTCACAAACAGCGCCCGTATAGCGTTCAGCACCGCCAGGATCATCACGCCCACATCGGCAAAGATAGCCAGCCACATATTGGCGATCCCAAGCGCTCCCAGCGCCAGGCAGATCAGCTTGATCCCGATGGCAAATACAATGTTCTGATACACGATCCCCAGGCACTTCCGGGAGATCTTGATGGCCTTGGCGATCTTCAGAGGATCATCGTCCATCAGCACCACATCCGCCGCCTCGATGGCCGCGTCAGATCCCATGGCTCCCATGGCGATCCCGATATCGGCGCGTCCCAGTACCGGCGCGTCGTTGATGCCGTCTCCCACGAAGGCCAGCTTTTCTTTCTCCGGCTTGGTTTTCAGAAGCTCTTCTACTTTCGCCACCTTGTCAGCGGGAAGCAGCTCACTGTAGACCTCAGTGATCCCCAGTTCCCCGGCCACCTGATCAGCCACCTTACGGATATCTCCGCTTAGCATCACCGTCTTATCGATACCGGCTTCTTTCAGCGCCTGCACTGCCTCTCTGGCATGGGGTTTCACACGGTCGGAGATCAGGATATGACCGGCGTATTCTCCGTCAATGGCAAGATGAACAATGGTCCCCACACAATGGCAGGCGATATAGGAGATCCCCAGATGTTCCATCAGCTTGTCGTTCCCTGCTGCCACCGGATGACCGTCCACCTGGGCGGTCACCCCGTTCCCGCTGATCTCCTGGATATCCGTCACCCGGGAACGGTCCAGGTCTTTCCCGTAAGCCTTCCGGATACTCTTGCTGATAGGATGGGAAGAAGCGCTTTCTGCCAGCGCCGCGTACTCCAGAAGTTTCTCATCCTCCATGCTGCTGTGATGAATACCATTTACCTCGAAGACGCCTTCCGTCAGCGTTCCTGTCTTGTCAAATACCACGATCTTCGTCTGAGATAAGGTCTCCAGATAGTTGGAACCTTTCACCAGGACGCCTGCATTGCTGGCTCCCCCGATCCCCGCAAAGAAACTAAGGGGAATACTGATCACCAGCGCGCAGGGACAACTGATCACCAGGAAGGTGAGCGCCCGGTATACCCAGGTCTCCCAGTCCGCCGGAAGCCCCATGGCAAAAAGCCGGATCAGGGGCGACAGAAACGCCAGGGCCAGCGCTCCGTAACACACTGCCGGAGTATAAACCCGGGCAAACCGGGAGATAAAATCTTCTGACCGGGATTTCCTGGAACTTGCATTCTCCACCAGATCCAGGATCTTCGAGACGGTAGACTCCCCGAATTCTTTGGTAGTCCGGATCTTCAGCACCCCTGTCATATTGATACATCCGCTTACGATCTCTTCACCAGCAGTGATATCCCTTGGCAGGCTCTCGCCTGTGAGAGCGCTGGTGTTCAGCGTACTCTCGCCTTCCAGCACCACGCCGTCGATGGGAACCTTCTCTCCCGGCTGCACTACGATCACCGTGCCGATCTCCACCTCATCCGGGTCAACCTGCTCCAGTCTGCCGTCCCGCTCAACATTGGCGTAATCCGGACGGATATCCATCAGCTCGCTGATATTGCGGCGGCTCTTGCCCACCGCATAGCTCTGGAACAGTTCTCCCACCTGATAGAACAGCATAACCGCCACTGCTTCCGTGTAGTCTCCGCTTTGCTCATAGATCGCCAGAGCGATGGCTCCCACCGTGGCGATGGCCATCAAGAAACACTCGTCGAAAACCTGCCGGTTTCTGATCCCCTTCAGGGCTTTCAGAAGGATATCATATCCCACCACCAGATAAGGGATCAGATACAGGACGAACCGGATAGCTCCCGTCGCCGGGATAAAATTAAGCCCGATCAGAAGCGCCGCCGCGATCAGGATCCTTGTCAACATTTTCTTCTGCTTTCTGTTCATGTCTTCACCTTCTTGTCTGTCATATTACAGGAAGATCTCGCAGTCATCCTCCACCTTCTTGCAGTTCCTGCGCACTTCCTCCATAACCGTCTTCGGCTCCTGGCCTTCCTCAAATTCCACGATCATCTTCAGCATCATGAAGTTCACGGTAGCCTCTTTCACACCGGCGGTCGCTTTGGCCGCCTGCTCCATCTTATTTGCGCAGTTGGCGCAGTCCACATCGATCTTATACGTCTTCTTCATATTCTTTTCTTCCTTTCCATACTTTACGTTTAATCAATTAAGCATTTGTTTAATTGTCGATTTCATTATACCTCTTTTCAGGTAAATGTCAACAGGAAAATGAAATTTTCATTGCAACGTTTTTCCTCCTATACTAAAATATATAGAATAGCAAGGAGGTCCTGATATGACAGAGTTGAAACTTCCCCATGACCATGGGCAGAAAATAGAACAAGAACTTTCCTGTATGCCGGGAACGGAGGATTTTCAGGCCATCGCCAACGTCTTCAAGCAGCTGGGCGACGGCAGCCGGGTCCGCATCTTCTGGCTATTATGCCACTGCGAAGAATGCGTGATCAACATTTCCTCTATGGTAGATATGACAAGCCCTGCAGTTTCCCACCACCTCCGGCAGCTGAAGACCAGCGGACTGATCACCAGCCGCCGGGAGGGCAAGGAAGTCTACTACAAAGCCGCAGAAACGGATCAGGCCCAGCTTCTTCACCAGGTGATCGAGCAGGTGATGAAGATCACCTGTCCCTCCGCTAAATGATCAACATGGCGTCGCCAAAGGAGAAGAACCGGTATCTCTCCCGCACAGCCTCCTCATAGGCCGCCAGCACATGCTCCCGCCCTGCCAGAGCGGATACCAGCATGATCAGCGTGGATTCCGGCAGATGGAAATTGGTGATCAATCCGTCCAGCACCTTGAACCGGTAGCCCGGATAGATGAAGATCTCCGTCCAGCCGCTGCAGGCCCGCAGGTGTCCTGTCTCATCCGCCGCGGACTCCACCGTCCGGCAGCTGGTTGTCCCCACACAGATCACCCGGTGGCCGGAATCTCTGGCCTCATTGATCTGCCGGGCCGCCTCTTCTTCAATCTGATAAAATTCTGAATGCATATGATGTTCTGTGATCTCGTCCACCTTCACCGGCCGGAAGGTTCCAAGCCCCACGTGAAGGGTCACATGGGCGATGGAAATCCCTTTTTCTTCAATCTGGCGCAGAAGTTCCGGCGTAAAGTGAAGCCCTGCCGTCGGCGCGGCCGCAGACCCGGAGTGCTCTGCATACACCGTATTGTACCGGTCTTTATCTTTCAGTTGATGAGTGATGTAGGGCGGCAGGGGCATCTGGCCCAGCCGGTCCAGGATCTCCTCGAAGATCCCTTCATATTCAAACCGGATCAGCCGGTTTCCCTCTTCTACAATATCCACCACTTCCCCGGTGAGAAGCCCGTCTCCGAAACTGATCTTCGCGCCCCGCTTGGCCTTCTTCCCCGGTTTCACCAGCGTTTCCCAGATATTATTTTCCTTCCGCTTCAGAAGCAGGACCTCGATCTTGGCGCCGGTATCCTCCTTGGCGCCGATAAGGCGGGCCGGGATCACCTTGGTATCGTTGATCACCAGGCAGTCTCCCGGTTCCAGGTAATTGATGATCTCCTTAAACCCATGATGGGAAACAGCCCCAGACTCCTTGTCAAGTACAAGAAGCCTGGAGCTGGAGCGATCCTTCAGGGGATCCTGGGCGATCAGTTCCTGGGGCAGTTCATAATAAAAATCTTGTCGTTTCATGTAATCCTCTTTTCTATCTTTCATCCACCGGCCGATCTTCCGGCGCCGGCTGAGGCGCCTGATACACCGGGTACACTTTGATCCGCTTCGCGTAGATCACTCTGGTATCGCACAGCATATCATGAAATCCCCGCTTCTGTCCATCCCAGCCTGCCACCATATAGCCGATCCCCACAGACAGGCTGCAGAGGAACCGGCCGATGGTCTCCCGGTAGACCACGTCCAGAAGCTTCAGTTCTCCTCCGTTCTCCGCGCTCACTACCCGCAGGTTCATGGCTTTCTTCCCAAGAGTAGTGCCGGTAAGCCAGGTGCAGAGAATAAAGTAGAGCACCTGGAACACATACAGGACGATATCCTTCAGGTCGTACTGAAAGATCAGATTCCCTCCAAGGGGCGTCCCGGAGAGAAGGGACATGATCCCGGACAGGAACAGCCGCACCACCAGAAGTACCAGGAATACCAGGATGCTGTCCAGGCAATAGGCTGCCAGACGCACCCAGAACCCTGCGTAAGTCAGCTCCTGATTACTGTAATTGTTCTGCATAGTACATGGGCACCCCGCTTTCCATTTCCTGTGCGGTCTCAGTCAGGATCTGGGCCTCAGACTTGGGAACCAGATCTTTTGCCTGGGCAAACAAAGAGCTCAACATATCGGAGGTGTGCTTCAGTTCATAGAACTGATCCACCCCCAGTTCTTCGCTCATGGCGGTCTTCATATCATCGTACAGGGCGATCTCGTCGATCAGGCCGTTTTCCTTTGCCTGGCTGGCCGTGTAAGTGCGGCCGTCTGCAAGGGCTTTCACCCCGTCCTCCGTCATGCCCCGGCCATCGGCTACGATCTCCACAAACCGGGAATAATACTCGTCCACCTGCTCCTGATAGATGGCGATCTGTTCCTCGGTCATCTGGGAGCTGTCCTTGTTCTCCCCGCTGGTGATACTGATATAGCGGATCCCCAGCTTCTCATACAGCCCGGTCATATCATAACCGGACATGATCACGCCGATGGACCCGGTCACCGTATTGGGGTTAGCATAGATCTTATCCGCCGCCACGGACGTCATGTATCCGCCGGAAGCCGCATAATGGCTCATGTAGTCCCAGATGGGCCGCCCGGTGGTCTCTTTATATTCCATAAGCTTCAGGTACAGTTCCTCTGATTCATATACCGTGCCGCCCGGGGAATCCACATACAAAAGGATCCCCTTGTTATTGGAATCTTCCATCAGGCGGTCAATGTACTCCATGGTGGTGGTGTGCTGGTACCCCTCCGTAACAGCGAAAAGACCGGTGCTCTCCGTCTGCTGCTGGATGGTTCCCTCCACTTTCACCACGGCAATGTAATCCGTCATGGGCGCGTTAAATTCATAATCTCCCGTCAGCATGCTTCCCACACTGTCTTCCAGAAGACGCTGGGAAATGGAATTGCTCAGTACGCTGGATACTCCGATGGCGATAAACAGGACTCCTGCCACCGCCAGTCCGATAATCTGCTTTGTCTTCATAGGTTTCTCCTTTTCACGGGTCTTCTTACTTCCGCAGTTCGATGCCAAGTCCTTCCAGCGCCTTCAGGATCCGGTCCATAGCTTCATTTACTTCCCCGTCCTCCAGGGTCTTGTCCTTGGCCCGGAATACGATGGAGTAGGCCACGGATTTATAGCCTTCCTGGATCTGTGCTCCCTCATACAGGTCAAACAGATGGTAGCTCTCCAGATAAGCGCCTCCCTTTTTCTCGATGATCTCCTCGATCTGACCGGCCAGGATCTCACGGGGCATGGTCATACTGATGTCACGGGTCACGGCCGGGAACCGGGCAATGCCTTCGTATTTCCGGTCGAAGGAAGCACGGTCTGTCACTTCTGGCATGTCGATCACTGCGATATACGCTTTTGTTCCAATGCCATAAGCGTCCGCCACATCCGGGTGTACCTCTCCCAGATATCCCATCCGCGCTCCGTCATAATAGATATCTGCCTGGCGTCCCGGATGAAGGTAAGGATGATCTCCATTGGGATCATAGGTCTTCTTGCCGGTCAGGCCTACTTTATCAAAGAACTCTTCCACAACGCCCTTCATACTGAAGAAGTCTCCTTCCCCATACATTCCCAGGGTAAACTGCATCCGCTCTTCCGGAAGCTCGGTAAGAGGCAGGGCCTTTGGCAGATAAACATTTCCCAGTTCATAGAGACGCACGTCTTTATTTCTCCGGTTATAGTTGGTGGCAAGGGAAGTGAGCATTCCGTTAAGCGGCATGGTCCGCATCACACTGTAGTCCTCGCCCAGCGGATTCAGGATCTCCACCGTCCTGCGAAGGGGAGAATCTGCCGGGATCCGCAGCTTGTCAAACACCTTGGGGCTCTCGAAGGAGTACACCATCCCCTGGCGGAATCCGCAGAATTCCGCGATCTCTCTTGCTTTCTCCTCCACCCGCAGCTTGAAGGAAAGCTTACCCATGGTAGACTCTCCTGCCGGGAGGGTGGTTGGGATGTTGTCATATCCATAGAACCTGGCCACTTCCTCTGCCAGATCCGCGATCCTGAGAAGATCCTGACGGAAAGTGGGCACGATCACTTCTTTGGTCTCCTCATCATAACCCAGATCGATCTTGGCAAAATAAGACAGCATATCCGCCGCCGGGATATCTGTGCCCAGCAGCTGGTTGATGGCGTCTGCGTCAAAGGGGATCCTGAGAGGCTCTCGCTTCTTGGCATATACGTCTACCATCCCGCCTACCACTTCGCCGGCGCCCAGCTCTTCCACCAGCTGGCATGCCCGGTCGATGGCCGCCTGGGCGTTGTTGGGATCCAGGCCCTTCTCAAACTTGCCGGAAGCGTCTGTCCGAAGGCCCACACGTTTGCTGGACTTCCGGATGTTGGTGCCGTCGAAGCAGGCCGCCTCGAAAAGCATGGTCTTCACATCATTGGTGATCATAGAGTTCTCACCGCCCATGATACCGGCGATACCGATGGCTTTCTCGCCGTCGCAGATCATCAGCACGTCCTCGTCCATCTGGCGCTCCTGACCGTCCAGGGTGGTAAATTTCTCACCGTTTTCGGCAGTCTTCACCACGATCTCACGGCCTGCGATGGTATCCAGGTCATAGGCGTGCATGGGCTGTCCGTACTCCTCCATCACATAGTTGGTGATATCCACCAGGTTGTTAATGGAACGGATCCCAACGGAAGCCAGTCTGCGCTTCATCCACTCCGGGGAGGGGCCGATCTTGATATTTTTCACTACTCTGGCGCAATATCTGGGACACAGGTGCGGATCCTTCACCGTCACCTTGATATAGTCAGCCGCATTTTCCGAATTGCCCGTCTCGGTGACAACCGGCGGATGGAATTCCTTGCGGAAGGTAGCCGCAGCCTCACGGGCAATGCCTACCACGCTGAAGCAGTCCACCCGGTTGGAGGTTACTTCGTATTCAAAGACCACATCGTTTAAGCCCAGCACTTCCACCGCGTTGGCGCCGACTTCTGTATCCTCCGGGAAAATGTAGATCCCTTCTTCCGGCGCTTCCGGATACATATCCCGGCTGGAGCCCAGCTCCTCGATGGAACACATCATGCCGCAGCTGTCCACGCCTCTTAACTTACCCTTCTTGATCTTGATCCCGCCTGCCACACGGCTGCCCGGCTCATGGCCGCCTGCAACCCGGCCGCCGTCCAGCACAACCGGCACCTTGTCGCCCTCGTGTACGTTGGGCGCGCCGGTCACGATCTGGATGGTCTCCGTTCCGATATTCACCTGGCAGACGATCAGCTTGTCCGCATCCGGATGTTTCTCAATCTTGTCGATCTGGCCCACCACGATCTTATAAAGATCTGCGTCAAGGGCTTCGTAGCCCTCCACCTTGGTCCCGGACAGTGTCATCGCGTCAGTGTACTCCTGCGCGGTCACGTCAAGATCCGGAACATATGCTTTTATCCATGATAATGAAGTATTCATTTTGTTCTCCTTTCTTTTTCCTCAATTCAGGTCTTAGAACTGCCGCAGAAAACGGATATCGTTCTCGTACAGAAGCCGCATATCGTCGATCTCATATTTCAGCAGCGCGATCCGCTCCAGACCTACACCAAAGGCAAAACCGGTGTATACATCCGGGTCGATGCCGCACATCTCCAGCACGTGGGGATGTACCATACCGCAGCCCAGGATCTCGATCCAGCCGGAACCCTTGCAGAACCGGCAGCCTTTTCCGCCGCACTTGAAGCAGCTTACATCCACCTCCGCGCTTGGCTCAGTGAACGGGAAATGATGAGGACGGAACTTGGTCTTTGTATCCGGTCCGAACAGTTCCTTGGCAAAGACTTCCAGGGTCCCCTTCAGGTCCGCGAAGGAAATGTTCTTGTCCACTACCAGACCTTCGATCTGATGGAAGGAAGGAGAATGGGTGGCGTCCACTTCGTCGGAGCGGAACACTCGTCCCGGGGAAATCACGCGGATGGGCGGCTTAGTCTGCTCCATGATCCGGGCCTGCACGGAAGAGGTCTGGGTCCGCAGCACAATGTCCTTGTTCACATAGAAGGTATCCTGCTCGTCTTTCGCCGGATGTCCGTCCGGGATGTTCAGTTTCTCGAAGTTGTAGAGATCATACTCTACCTCCGGGCCTTCCACCACCTCGTAGCCCATGCCTACGAAGATCCGCTCCACTTCTTCCAGAGCGATGGTGTTGGGATGGCTGTGGCCCACCAGGTTCTTCTTCGCCGGAAGGGTCACATCGATCACTTCCCGCTTCATCTTCTCTTCCCGGATTGCCCGGTCCATCTTCTTCTTGCTCTCCTCCAGGGCCGCTTCGATCTCAGCTCTTGCGTCGTTGACCATCTGTCCGATCTTGGGACGGTCCTCCGCGGCCACATCCTTCATACTTTTTAATACGGCGGTCAGTTCTCCTTTCTTGCCCAGGAACTTGACCCGCACATCATTGAGTTTTTCCGGCACATCTGCCGACTGAATTGCTTTGAGCGCTTCTTCTCTGATGTTCTGCAGTTTTTCTTTCATCTCTTTCTTCCTTTCTATTTCTTCCAACATTTTGTCCGGAATGATCTTTGCAATAAAAAAACCTCATCCCTGACAAGGGACGAGGTTATTACCCGCGGTACCACCCTGATTCCTGTATGCGCCGCATACAGACACTCATTCCATGCGTAACGTGCATCCTGCGTCGCTTCCTAATCCGAATCGTTTCAGAAGCGCGGCTTGCGTGGGAAATTCGATCGCCGCCTGAACCCGGGAAGACTTTCAGCCAATGATCTTCCTTCTCTTTTGGAAAACGGGTCTCTACTTAACACGGTCACAGCCTTTGTGATTATAAAACAAATCTTTAATTATTGTAACATAAGAATCCCGGATGTCAAGGGCGAAATCAGAACGTGTCCAGATCCTCCTCATACTCGTGGGTGGCCACATCCTTCAGATAATCGATGGCTTCCCGCACCTGAGGGATGCACAGCACCAGCAAAGTGATCACAGCCTCCGCGCCGATGTAGCCTATGCAGTACACCAGCCCGTACTGGATATTTGCCGCCACAGTTTCTTCGTTCATATAGTAAAACCAGATACAATTCCACACACTCTCTATATACCGCAGCAGCACTGCCAGAAGATATCCTTTCTGCAGGCCGTGACGCCGGTCGCAAAGAAAGCCGCCCACTCCCAAAAGGCCATAACCCAGGATATAATCCCACAACTCCGGGATATTCACGATCATCGGATAATCCAGGAAATATTTCAGCGCCCC